>JBJKSS010000188.1:0-17781 GCA_046703745.1 Spirochaetota bacterium | reverse complement strand
CAATCACCAATTTTCGTGAATTTTCAGGCAAAATAACAATTGGCGAAAAATCGCCAGGAAATGAGAATTATTTTGATAAAAACAACATATAATGATAATAGTTTTCTCATGATGCATTTTTATCTTTTTTTCTACCTCTTTTGCCTGTCAAGCGGTGTGAGCGGAATAATACTCGGAATTCTATTGTATTTGAAAAACAGGAACAGGGATATATTGAACTATCTTGCGGAATTGCTTGTATGGACGGTAAATATAGTAACCAATTTCATCCAGATTTACTTTTTTTATATTATCGGAACAAAAAGCGCCGCATTGGTCACAGGCATAACCATATCGTTGTATTTGACATGGGCATTGTTAAATTTCTTCTTTCCCGTGCTGGTGTTTCATTTCCTGAGAAAAAATTTCAGCTCATTGAGAAAAACAATTCACTTTATAATTGCGTTGTTTCTGGTCATTCCCATGTCCTTGATAAATCCGGGTGCAAACCTGGCTAATATCCTTCAGATTCTCCAGATTGCCGTTTTTTATTCGGTACTTTTTCATACTCTTTTTGTTATGAATAAAAGTATAAAAAAAATTGCAAACAAGGATATTAAAAGACTGTTGAAGATTATCGTTTATCTCCAGTTGTTTTTTTACCCTCTTATGTTTCTTGAAAAAACCCCGTTCTTTATGAATTATTTCCCTTACGGAGTTGGCATTGCTCCGGCTTTCTATTTTTTATGCAATTTTCTCTGGCTGTATTTTGTGTCAAGGTACATTTATTTTCCGGAAATCAAGATTGATGAGCATCTCAGCGAGCTTGAGAATTATTTCAGGATTTATTCTCTTTCAAAGCGGGAACAGGAAATAGCCGCCCTTCTTGCAGAAGGAAAAAGTTATAAGGAAATAGCCGGCAAGCTCTTCATATCATTCGAAACCGTCAAGACCCATGTAAACAACATCTATAACAAATCGAACGTTGCCGGCAAGATAGAGCTTGTCAATCTGATAAAAAAATGCGGGAACTGAATAATATTAATAAACCCGGATACCCGGTGTCTTTTCTGTTCCTTGCAGTGAATGGATTCTCATACTTTTTATTTTCTCCTGCAAACCAGTTCACCTGTCCCTATGGGCACGATCAGGCTGTCGAATCTTTCATCATTCAACGCTTTATCTGTCATGGGCCTGACTGTGTCATAATGACTTATTACATTATCGGCTATTATGATTCCATTTTCTGTCATTTTCCCGCTGATCATATTCCAGCATTTTTCATACAATTCTTTTTCACAATCGATGAAACAAAATGCAATATTGTTTTGTTTATCCAGTTTTTCTAATGCATCTCCTTCAATCAGTTCGACCAGATCATTTATGCCTGAAGCATTAAAAGTTTCCCTGGCCAATTTGATTTTTTCTTCCAGCAATTCATAAGTTTTAATTTTTATATTCTTTTTTTTTATTGCCAGAGACAGCCACATTGTGGAATAACCGGCGCTTGTTCCAATTTCCAGATAATTGCCATCGGGGCACATAGAAGCCAACAATGCGATAAACTTGCCTGTTTCGGGAGGAATTTGCCTTAGCCGCTTCATTCTTTCCGTGCCGTTCGATCTGTCCTTTTTATCAATATTTTCCAGATGTTCCATCCTTGCTTTCATCTTTTCAGTTATTTCAAAAAACATATTAACCCCTTAATCATTAATTAATTGCCCCGCATAATTGCCATCATCATCCTCTGCAAGGACATTCAATTCATATCCTCGTTTTTCTGCAGAATTCTTTAAGGTTGCCGGATCGATGTAGAGCCAGTTAAAATATTCGCCCTTAATATCATTATACTCAAGCCTTATTCCTATTTCTCCGGGATATTTACCGGATTTAATATTATTCTCAATATACTTTATGTCGCCTGCATCTTTCGATTTCCTGACATCCAGACTTGTAAATTTACAATTGATTTTCCGAATTGATTTTTAATGCATTGCAATGCTCAACAAATATTTTTACTCTTTCCCTTCTTATCTCAAGTGATGTTTCTTTTGAATACCAATTATGACCATCTTTATTATTTTTATGTTCTTCTGTCTTCCAATAAATTCCATATTTTTCAGGGTTTTTATACAAATCTGAATTTAAAAAAATCACACATCCTTCACCAGCATAAATATAATTTATATATTTTTTATTAGTTTCAATAAAATTCAGTGTTTCCTTAAAATTATCTTCTGTTTCTGTCGGAAATCCCAACAACATGTAAATATTTACTTTAATACCTGCAAGATATGTATTTTTTAAAACTTCATTAATAAGTGATACAGTTGTTTTTTTATTCATTATTTTTAAAACATCATCTGAGCCTGATTCGACACCATAATGTAGACAATTACATCCTGCTTTTTTCATTTTGTCAAGTAATTCAAATGTCATTTCTTTACGTATACAGACATTGGCTTCCCAGGTGATTTTATTTTCTCCATTGTTAATCCCATTTTCTATAATTAGATCACAGAAATTTTCTAGCTCTTTCATATTTCCATTGAGTAAAGAATCCATAAACGCAAAATATGTATGTCCGAGATTAACAAAATGCATAATTTCTTCAAAAACTCTTTTACCGCTTTTAAACCTGTATTTATTTTTTAGAAGTATATCAACACAAAATGAACACTTATTAATACATCCGCGGCTAAACTCTATAGGTATAGCACTCCATTTATATTTCTGGAAATCAATATTATTGAAATCGGGAAAAGGCAAGTCATCCAGTCTGACAATTGTATTATCACCGGTATTTACTATCTCATTGTTTCTTTTATTTTTATAAAAAAGCCCTTTTATACTCCTGACATCAGTTTTAGAATTTCTCAATGCTTCTACAAGTTGCAAAAAAGTATCTTCGCCGTCTCCAATAACTGAATAGTCAATACATTCCCAGGTTATATACTCATGTACCCTGTTTGTTTCAGGCCCGCCGATTACTATTATTTTATCCGGATCCTTTGCTTTTATCATTTTGGAAATGTTTTTTATAGTATACATGTTCGTAGAATATGCAGTGAATCCTATAATTGAAGCATCACTTTCTATAATTTCATCAACCCATTTTTTTAAAAAATGTATTAAAAGCGGATAAATCATTTTATTGTAATTATTTTCATATAGATAATTTGAAGGGTTAGAGAAAATCTTGATAAAATTCTGAATAATTTTTGAATAAATATCAGCAACATAATCTTTTTTTATTACATTATATCCATTTTTAATCATGTATGACGAAATGCAGGGTATTCCTAAAGGTGGAAAGCCGTTATCTCCCCATGGCGGAAGGAGAGCCAATAATATTTTATTGTTCATAAAACCCTCATTCTTATATGTTATATAATTTATTCAGAATATTTGACAATTATTCTGAATAACAATTATATTGATATTGGAAGCTTTTTGCCAGATGAATTATCCTCCCGATTAGCATCGGGAGGATAATTATCAATATTTCCATTATTATGAAATCCCACTTTACAAGATATATACTGGTAAGTTGGACAATTTTCAGTATAAATATAAAGATTGTGGTGATATATTTAGTATATTTTAAAAATATAAATTAGTCGTCCTTTTGGATACATCTGTACTTTTATTGTTGTGGGGGGAAAATTATCAATCCGCAATGGAATAAAAGTCAAAAAAATATTGAAATATAAAAAAAACAAGCGCGTAGAAATTCCAGACAAAAACTGCAAAAAAGTATACTACCTACCTTACTGAAATATGCAGTGAGGATAAAGGTTAAAACTGGCGAACTTGTCGAGCTTCAATGGTCAATAAATTTAAGCTCTGCTCCCGGTGTTAATTGTTTTTTCCACATTCAGCCGCCCTTTTAAATTCTTTATATAAATTATTGCTTTTTAAAAAAAATATTCAACAGGTCAACCTTGTTGTTGACATTGCATTTTTGATAGATCCTCCTGATATATGTTCTGACAGTAAAAATCGAAATTTTTAACTTACCGGCGATTTCCTTGTGTTCAAGGCCTTCGTTCAAAAGCTGGAGGATTTCAGCTTCCCTTTTTGATATATCGTATTCAAAATAAAGCCTGCCGCTGTCATGCTCCACGGGAACGCCGTCATTATTCCCCGGATTTTTTCTTTCCATAACCTCAAAAAAATCATATATCTTATCTGCTATTTTTAACAAATTATCCTTTTTATAGGTTGACTGAATCTTTAAAATGGATCTTATTTTTGCAATTAATTCTTCAATCACGAACGGTTTGTAGATATAGTCAACGGCTCCTTTTTTCAAACCATCCAGTTTATCCTTTTTCGAGGTTTTTGCGGTAAGAAAAATAAAAGGTATTTTTTTATACCGTGCGTCCTTCAGCAAATTTTCATAAAATTCAAAACCATCCATTTGATCCATCAAAACATCCGAGATAATCAGATGCGGCCCGGGGATGCCGCCGATTTTTTCAAGGGCATCCTTGCCGTTTAACGCATAATAAACGTTGAATTTGCCGGCCATGTTTTCTACGAGATATGACAATAAGTCGATATTGTCTTCCACAATAAAAATGTTGTGCAGCCCCTTTGTGAATTTCTCCCCGATTATCCCCGCATTATTATTCGGCTTCCTTGTTCCGGACAACGGCTCTTCCTTGCCGACAATATCGTTGCTGGTCAAATGATGCCTGTTTAATTCAATGGTGAATACACTGCCCCTGTTGATCCTGCTTTTTACACTGATTTTACCGCCGACAGAATCCAGAATTTTTTTTGTAATATTCAATCCTATTCCTATGCCGTTGTAATATTTTTTATCGGATTGGATCTGGTAAAACGGCTCGAAAATTTTTTTGACCTGATCCCCGGTCAGGCCGATCCCGGTGTCCTCAACAATGAAATTAACCTTGTTTTTGTTTTCATTCAGCCTGACAGAAATTTCTCCCCCGGAAGTATATTTAATCGCATTCTCAACAATATTGTTTATGATCCGGTCAATTGCATAACTGTCTATTTTTACAAACAAATTTTCCCTGATATCGTCTCTTAAATCGATGTTTTTAATTTTTGCAAAATCCCTGAACAGGACTATCTTGTTTTTCAGAATCCGTGAAAAATTTGTTACTGTGTCATGATTATAAACCACCCTGCCCTTCTGAATTTTTTCAAAATCCAGAAAATCAACCATCGTATTCAGCAGCTGCCTGAAATTGTTTTTCATAATTTTCAATTCGTTGGTCAGTCCGTACTTTTTTATATAGGAATCCAGATAGTTGTCGATTAATGTGAGCGGAGTCTTTGTTTCATGCGCGATATTAATGAAAAAATTTGTTTTTCCCTGGTTTGCCTCCTCAAGCTGAACGGTCCTTTCCCTGACTTTTTCTTCAAGCTCTATGGAATAATTCTCAGTTTCCTTAAATGCCCTGGAATATTTTTGGGCAAGTATAAAAGCCTGGGCTATGATAAAAACGAGCATCCCGAACGGAATGTAAAATCCGACTTCTATTTTAAGCCTGTCCTGGAGTATTTCCATAAAAACGGAAAGGAATAAAATGAAAAATCCTGTTATGAATATCACTGCCCCTTCTTTTTTCCTGTATATGGCAATTAATAACAGCACTATTGTGTAGATGCACAGCGATATTATTATTAGCTGGTAAAAAAAGAGTATCGCTGTATAAACCCGCAGGGGGAAAGCGGAAATGATCAATGAATATGCCGCTCCTGAAACAATAAAAAATTTGAGCATGCCTTTACGCATGCCACCCGGATATTGTGAATTGAAAAACAGACAAAATGAAACCGCCCCGAATGGCAGCGTGAAAAATTCTATCTTTTTTTGCATTTCATAACCGATTGCACTTAAATAGTTCATCAATACATGCTCGCCCGTAAAAATCGTTCTTACCGCTATCACGAGGCAGAAGAACCCGAAGAATAACAACGATTTGTCCTTGCTCCTTAAAATGAACAAACCGAAATGAAAAATCGAAATAAAAAGGATTGCGCCGAAAAAGAAAATTTCCAAATTTTCCCTCTCCGATTTTTCTTTATGAATGGTGAAAGCATTCCCGAAAGTGATAGGGAAACAGATCCCTCCCGGGATATCATAAAAATTGGACACTTCGATCGTCAGCGTAATCTGCTCTTTTTTATTGTTAAAAAAAACTATCCTCGGAGAATCTTCAGGAGCCGACGTTTGCCTTGTTTTGCCGACGGTACCGCTTGTTATTAGAAGCATGTCATCCGCCCACAGCCTATATGACGAAAAAATGCCGGGCAATCTTAGCGCAAGGGGCATGTTTTTGTTTTTTAAAAGAATTTTTAATCTGTAGGTTGCATATCCGAAAACGGAATTGTTTTTATTGCCATTTTTTTGATAATCCCATCTTTTGGGAACAATGATATATTTCCCTGACCCCTCATTTAAATGCCTGGCATTGAAGTCCCCGGGGCTTAATAATTCATGCCAGTAAAATTCCCATTCACCGTTTAACCTGACCAAGCCACTGTTGCTTAAATTCCGGTTTCTCAGGTCGAGAATTCCGTTTATCACCCGGGGCCCTTGTTTGCCGGCAGCAATATTTTTACATTCTAAAAAAAGCAGGATTAAAGGCAGAACGAATAGAAAAGTTTTAACATTAAACCTGGCCATTTTATACTTCTGTAAAAATAATACAATAAAACACAATAATTGTTCAAGTAACAAATATTGCTTTTAGTTGCTTTTGGAATCATTAATGAATAAAGGCTGTACTGCAAATAGTACAGCCTGTCTATATGTTTAATTACAAAATAACAATTGATTCAAAGTTAGAATCCACCGAATATTTACTCATCATTACTTGCTGCCCGCTTTGTAAATAGAATTCAAGGTATTACCGTGATGGCATACGGAGTCCCCTGATCATTCAATGCTGTCTCGGCAGTTCCGGTCCAGTAGCAACCGTGATCCGTACCGTCAACTCCGCATGTATAAACAGTGCCGTTATATACATAGATTGAATATGCGGTCCCGACATAACTTACATTACCGGATAAAACAGTTTCTGTCGAATTTTTCCAGTAGCAGGCATTCCCATCTGTGTCCGACCCTGCCGTATAAACCGTGCCGTCTGTATCAACAAAAATTGAATAAGCCCGGGGATATGTATTACATGTCAACCCGCCGCCGGATGTCAGTGGAGTTTCCGTGGTTCCTGTCCAATAGCAGGCATTCCCGTTATTATCAGTTCCGCATGTATAGACAGCACCGTTATTAACTTTTATCGAATATGCCGACATAAAAAAATTAGGGTTACTACCTGTATTTGTCGACAAAACGGTTTCTGCTGTCCCTGTCCAGTAACAGGAGTTCCCACTACTATCAAAACCACAGGTATAAACGGTACCGTTTGCTGCATAGATTGACTGTGCCATCTGCCCATTTACACCGGATGAGGCCAATATAGTTTTATTTGTTCCTGTCCAGTAACAGGCGTTGCCGGCATCATCAACCCCGCATGTATAAACAGTGCCGTTATCAACAAAAATCGAATGACAATCACTTTGATACCACGGCCCCCCTGTTGGCAATCCATAGAATGTTGTCAATGTCCCGGAATTATAATAATAAGCACCTAATTTGCCATTAGTGCTGTCAGTGGCCGTCCCGGAAATATATGGTGTGCCGTTATAATTAAAGATTGAATATCCCCACCCTGAAAATCCCAACAAAGTTTTCGAATTTGCCGTGCCTGTGGCTGTCCAATAGCAGGCTCCCATAACATTGTCATTTCCTGTCATCAAGACAGTAGGAGGCGGTGTTGTATCATGCATAGGATTGTAAAAATCGCCGATAAAGGCCAGCATATATAACACTTCGAGTGTATCACCGAAATACCCTTGCCATGTACCTGACCCAATAGGAGGTAAAATTGCAGCAGAATAAAGCGATGATTTGAAAGCATCTGAAACCGTTGTAGACGCATCGGCGGCACAGGCTACGGCTCCTGTGAAAGCCGCATTCTGATAGGTAACCTGGGCAGTTCCTTCCAGGTCATAGCCCGCATCCAGAACAGATGCGTTACCGCCTGTTGTAGTATTGAAAAATGATATCCAGTTATTACAGTAAGTTTGAGCCTGGACATTATTGTACCATAAAACATCTATGGAAAATCTCCACGGAGTCCTGCAGGCGTTCCATGAATATTGATCCCACCCCGTGTATGAACCTACTGCGGCCGGGTGCAAACCTCCAGTCCAGTCACACCAGTCGGGAACCAGATGAGCACCTGGAGAATTGACAAGAACAGCGTTCATCAGTGTGTAGGAAGCATCGGCCACGTTATTCCAGTTTGTATTTCCTGTGTATTCCGCAAATACCCTGTACCATGCAGGTGACAGGTAGGATGGATTCCCAACATTATTGCCCCAGCTGTCGCCTGGCAGCAGATAATATTGATATGTCCCTGACTGCTGAACCTCATGGTTGTAAACATTATTAATCAATGTTGTTGCGTCCGTAGTATAACCGCCCCATTCTTTATCGGCAACTATAAGAGCGAGTGCCATATCCTGATCTGCATCTGTAGCCGGCCCCGTACCATCGGATGGAGTACTGCCGTCGGAATTAATTTTCCAGTTCATCAAACTATTGGCGTCAAAATGAGATTTGGCATAAGCCCACAGGCCGTCAAAAACGGTTTGATCGTTCATATAGGCGGCAAGAAGCATTCCATAACCTATTCCTTCAGAAACAGTATCTCCGGTGTCGCCCGGCTCCGAGAGACGCTGCACTCTTAGCCCTCCTGCCGGGCACCCTGCAGAGGTGACATAATATGCTTTCCATTTATTGTACATGTCCAGAAGAGCCGCCTGAGCCGCTGCCTGTCCTGTTGAGTCCGGAACAATGCTGGGTAAAGCAGTGTTCGGAGCCGCAATGGTGGTTCCCGTAGCCAGCGGTTGCACTGTAGCGGCTGCACTCATTTTTAAAGACTTTTTTGTAGCACTTGGTTGTGTACAGGCGATAATAAACGCCAGACAAAAAATAGATATTGTTGAAAATTTAATAATTTTCTTAATTTTCATTTTAGACTCCTGTTTTTCATTATTTTTTAGAATAGAAATGCTTTATTATCCTTCAGAGTAATATAATTTATCATCAGTACTTTTGTCATGTCGATAAAGGTAATTACAAAATGTAGTTACCTTTATCCATTTAGAGATTAATTTGTGTAAAATTAAGATAAAATTTCATTATTAAAAGGAAACTTGCGGAAAAAAATTTGTTCGTCATTTATTTCCAATTATTAAATGAAATTCATTTATCAAAACGGTTAAATTTGTTATATAATTTAATAAACCCGTTTTTAAGGAAGTTTTTAATTGAGAAATAAAGGCCGCTTTTTGGATAAATTGCAAAAAATCATTTTTTCATTCCCCATACCGCTGACTATTATTGCCGCAATCTTTTTATTCATGGCCCCCATGAAGGAATTCAAGCCGGAAGCGATATTCATCGGGGTAGCCCTGATAATTTTTACGTCTTTTTTAAGGCGCCTTTATAAAAAAAGAAGATTTAAAAATGAAAGTGAAGATGAAAAAGAATTTGATGCAGTCAAAACCGTCAAATACAAGCATCACGACGATTTGAAATCATTCACCGATGTTTTAAACAAAATAAAGGAATTCATTGAAAAAAATCCCAAAAACTCCGAATTAAAGCACATCTACCAAAGTCTGCAGAAGGAAATGGACCATGCCGGGGAAATCTCCGAAAGGCTCGACATGATAAATAAAACCCTCGATGATCCGTACTGGGATATGACAGGAATCAATGAGCGCATCAAAAATGAAGAAAACAAATCTCCGGTCGATCATGGCAGGCTGGACAGGCTGAATGAGATGAAGGAGCATGTGATCAAGCTTAAGGAGAAAAAGGAAAAACTAGAAGGCAGCATCGGCGATCTTGCATTGAGCTTTCAGACAATTTTTACAAAAATGACGCTGGTGGACAATTATGACCGGGCGTCATTCGACGAAATAGAAACGGAGATCAAGAAAATCCTTGACCACCAGATAAAGGTAAGCGAATACGAGGAAAAACTTGAAAAAGAGTTTTACCGATGATTGATATCCGATCGATAAAAAAGTTGGTCGGCGATGTTACGGCTGAAGAGATCAGGAATGTCGACTGCTATACCTGCGGCAATTTCGGCATATTCATACCGTCTGTCGGCCCCTGCTACTATGCGATAAAATCGTCGCATACACATCCGGCATATTCATTTATCTATAACTATGATGACAACGGCAAAGTCAGAAATTCAAAAAAAGAACTCATAAATTCAAATCCGGGCTGTTTTACGGTTTTTTCTCCTGACGTTCCGCATGAAGAGATACTCTCCGAAGAATTTTCAAGGTACATAGCGATTATGATAAACAGGTTTTTTTTTGAAGAGGAATTCAAAATCTATTCCAACAAAAAAATACCGGTATTCGATGCGGATATTTTCGGCGCCTCCCATGGTATTATTTACCTGTGCAGGGAATTCATGCTCGAATCTGAAAACAGAATGCCCGGCCGGGAAAGATTAATGGAGTCAGCGGGGTTAAGGCTGACCCACGCAATTGTGAGAAGCATCCTTGGTTTCAAGGATTACAGTGAAAACATTTCAATGAGGTTCAACATCGACAGGGTGATTGAACACATGAATCTGTGCTACAGTGACAAATTAACCGTGGACAAGCTCGCCTCCATTGCCAATCTTTCTCCTTCGCATTTTTTCAAGATTTTCAAGGGCCAAACCGGAAAATCTCCGCTGGATTACCTCATAGATTTGAGGCTGGAAAAGGCAAAAAAGCAATTAATAATAGGAGAAAAATCGATGACCGAAATCGCGTTCTCATGCGGGTTTTCAAACTCAGGGCATTTTTCAACGGCTTTCGGAAAAAAATTCAAAACTTCGCCTACTGAATACAGGAATATATTAAATAGAATTCAGTAAATTAATAATAGGAATTTGAAAGACAATGTTAAAATATTTTTCTAAATTCATTCTCAAATATTCCAAATCAATCAGGAGTTTATTATGAACAGGGAAGAAATATTCAAACTTATAAATGCCAACCCGGCATTCCACCTCGCTACAGTCGAAGGCGATCAGCCCCGCTGCAGGGGAATGCTCGTTTACAGGGCGGATGAAAACGGCATCGTATTCCACACTGGTTCCATGAGGCAGGTTTATGAACAGATCACCAGGAACCCGAAAGTTGAGATGTGTTTTAACGACAAAAGCGGCCTCCAGATCCGTGTATCGGGCAAACTGGAATCAATCGGGGACAGAGCTTTCAAGGATGAGGTTAGCTCACATCCTTCGCGTACTTTCCTCAAACCATGGATGGATGCGATAAGCCAGGAGGAATTTTACAACAGTTTTATAGTTTACAGACTGAAAAACGGTAAAGCCACATTGTGGACAATGGCAAAAAATTTGGCGCCCAAAGAGGAAGTCGATTTGTAAAAGGGACAATGAATTGCGGAACACGAACCTGACGGAAGAGATCGATAATAACCAGTATTCATTTTTCCTGCACCTGGCGAAAGTCAATGGATTTTCGCACAACGAAGGCAGGAATTATTCATTCGTCAAGAGCGGCCTGCCTGTGTGGTGCAACTTCATTTTTGATCTGAAAAATCCGGACGGGGCCGTGGTTGAAGAACTCTCGGCCTGCATTGAAAAAAAAGAAATCCCCGACAAAATTGTTGGGAGCCTCGATTTTCCACATTCTGAAGCCGAAGCAAAAATTATCACGGATCATTTTGTCTGTGTTCTTGAAAATGCCGGAATGTTTCTGAACAGCAAAAATTTCAGGTACAGCCCGATAAACCCTGATTTGACAATTGTCGAATGCAAAAGCCGTGAAGATTATTTGAAATGGTCTGAAATAGTGGGGGCTTATCTTTTTAAAAATTATTCTCCCAAAAACGCCGGGGATTTTGCCGGGATGATACGAACAACGGCCGTGCATGGCAAACTAATTGCATACCTCGGCCTGTATAACGGCAAACCTGCCGCTTCCTCAGCATGTTATATTGAGAATGACACGGCCGGAATTTATTTCGTTGCTGTGCCCGATGAATTCCGCAAGATGGGATTCGGTTACGAGATCACGGCAAAATGTATTCTGGAAGGAATGAATACGGGGATCGATGATTTCATTCTCCATGCCTCTGCAATGGGAAAACCGGTTTATCAAAAATTCGAATTTGAAGCGGCAGGAATCAAGAAGCGCTTTGTCCACAGGGGATTGTTATAAAACAACTGATGAAAATTTATAATTACAATTTAAGGAAAGAATTATTTTAAAAAAGGTAGAAAACCGGATGAATGCCGGTTTTATTTTTGCCCTCCATAAATGCAAAACAAGCCATATTTATAATAACATTCAATATTCCTGAATCCGGCAGTTTTTAACAATTCAAGCTCTTTATCAAGAGTATTAAAATGATTTTCAGGTTTTTTTGGAGCCTCTTCCGGCACATTTGAATAATCTTTTTCAATATTATTTTTTTGTTGAAATTCCAATATCCATTCTTTCCATAATACATAGAACCATTTGTTTATTTCCTGATTTTCACTCAGGCATATATCAATATTTATAAAAAAGCCTTCTGCTTTCATCGATGATAACAACTTTTCAAAAAATTTCAATTTTATTTCATGTGTTATATGATGAATCGCCAAAGATGATACGATCAAATCGAATTCCTTATTAAAAACATTTTCTGATATCATTTCTTCAAAGGTATTATTATAGAAATTACAGTTAGTTATTTGCTGCAGATTATTTTTTGCCTTATCAATCATTAATGACGAGCCGTCGCAAACCGAATACAAAGCATTCGGATTGTTTTTATACAAGTACTTTGTTAATATTCCGTCTCCGCATCCCAGGTCCAAAATTTCGATATTTTTCTTGTTTGAAAAAAAATAATCAGTATATGATAATAATATTTTAAGCAATCTTTGTTTATCAGGATTAATAATATCGGCTATTTCCAGGAAGTCCCTGTTATAACCCGAATCTTCCCAGTTTTTTGAAAAATTTGACATGCATTTCTCCTTCGTATGTGCTAAATCAAACACTTTAATATTTTATACCACTGATTACACAGATTGTCAGATGATTCGCACAGATTAAAAATGCTAATTATTGAATAATACAATAGTTAGACACCCTAGTAATTAAGGGAACCCTGACAAGCTCATTAATTATGGGTATATAACAGCAAATATTTATAAAAAATTGTGTCAACTTCCATTACGGGAAATTTTTCAGGCAGACCCGATTTGTTTATTAATATAAAGCCGTTTTTTTCATAAAATCTGTGCGCCGCAAGAAATTTGGAGGTGGTTCCAAGATATATTTCTTTATAATTATTTGTATGTGCACAATCCAATAAATTTTTTAATAAAAGGTATGCTGTATTAAAATGCCTGCCCCTGTAATTCCTGTCAACAAACATTTTTCTTAAAGCGCCCTGGCCATTTTCAATATTTAACAAGGAAATTGTACCGACTACTTTATCATTATGTAATGCCACCCAAAAATTTCCACTATTGGTTTGATAAAATCCGGGAATATCATTCAAGTCGGGCTGCTCATTTATTGTTACAGGAATTGAAAATTCATTTTGTTGGATGTCAATTATTAAATTTATAACATCCTGTTTGTATTTATCATTATATACAGCTATTTTTATTTCATCATTCATATTTAAAAAAAATATAGCATGATATGAGATGCAAGTCAAGAAATCAATTATATAATGCGGCATTCATTATAAAAAAAACCTGCATGTCGCCATAAATGATGACATGACAAAATCATTTTTTTCTCTTAATATTAATGCAGATTTAAACATCAAAAACATGGAGAAAATAATGAAAAAATACTTCCCAATTGTTTCAACTTTAATGGTTATAACTTTTTTAGTTATAACGGTTTTCCTTTTTAACTGCCAACAGCCAGCAAAAAAGAAGGATTCACAGGCATCGAGCTCATCAAATACAATATTCACAGCAACAAAAAAAATTTACTGGACGAGTTGGGAAAATGACGCAGCAGATCCTGTGGGAAGGATCAAATGCGCTGACATGAACAATCTGACAAATAAAGTAACTTTAATTGATAATCTTAATTATTGTCCTACATCCATTGAAATTGATTCAGCAGGGAAAAAGATGTACTGGATTGATGCCACAAACAAAAGAATATTACGGTCAAATCTCGATGGCACGGGCATAGAGGAGATTATCAGCGGATTGACCGATGTTCCCGACATCTGTCTGTATCCAGACGGGAATAAAATTTTTTTCACCGACAACGGAAAAATAAAAAAGGCAGATTTGGACGGGACAAATTTGGGCGATTTGGTAAACATGCAGGGCACTCATATAGTAATTGATCCGGCCGAAGGCAAACTTTTTTGGGCGAGTCTGGGTGCGGGAATTTGGCAATCAGGCATTAATGGAGCAAATGCAGAGCGTATATATGGAGGCGATACACAATTTGATATGGCATTGGACACTCAAAATAAAAAAATTTATTTTGCTCCTAATCTCGCTTCTTCGGGATTAACCCTGAGAAATTATGACGGGACAGGTTCTGCAAATATTGACCTCGGAGGAACTATTACTACAAATTTTATTATCAATCCTTTTACCGGGAAAATTTATTATATATGTCTTTTTGGCGTTACAAGCAGCATCAAACAGTGCAATCTTGATGGAACGGGTAAAACGGATTTTATTGCGGAAGATAGTGATTACAGGGTAAGCATCGCTTTTGAATACGAATGAATAAAAAGTCAGATGTTTCGGCCAGGGCGGGATGAATCAAGGTTCATCCCGCCTGGTTAAAACAATTGTCTGGTTTGAAATTGTTTTCAAAAATTTATTTATTTCAAAATCAAGGAGTTTCAATCTTTTCAATTGATTCATTTTAACAAGAAGATTGCGCTCTTTGAGAAACACTGCCGCCCTGTCCGCATTGTCAAGTTTCATTCTCACAAGTTCATCCAGGGCCTTCAATGCATCATCAGCAAGATGAAAAATCTCGTCCGGCGTGTTTACATAAAGCGAGGCGCTGTTGTACAAAACGATGAACCTGTCATAATCCGTGCAGTTCATCGACGCTGCCTTTTTGAACATGCCGGCTGCCTGATGAATAAGGCTCACTTTTTCATCATTGCCTTTTGCATCCCTCGTTTTTGCGCCCGTGGTGAGAGCGAGCCATGAGAGGCCGGCCGGAGTGTCCCTGTAAGGTACGAATGCTTTTTCCGCTTCGGAGAACTTGCCGTCCCTCAACGCCGTCGTGCCGGCATTCAACTTTTCTTTCATGTCTGATTCAAACGACGAGCCGGGCGCATCGGACTCCGATATGGCCTTTAATTTGTCAAGCGCCTCATCGCTGATTATCCGCTTTTTTGTCTTCTCGCTCTCTTTCACTGCAACGGGATCGATAACGTTTTTGTCATTGATGCTGCAAGGTGTGGCGTCCAGATACGCTGCATTCTCAAGCCTTAAGATGCCGCTTTTTACGAATGAATCGTACGGCACGAGATAAGCAAACAGGGCGCCCATGTAATTTTTATCCATTTTCATTTTGATTTTTTCTACAACGGGAACACTGACCCTGATCGTTTTCGTGTCCTTCGGCACCCTGATCTCCACGGGATATTCCCTGCCGGTTGCGAAACTGTGCATAACGCCATTTGAATGATAGGCGTCGAACTCCACGAAATAATCCCACCTGAAATTTTTGTTGTCAAATTTTATTCCTTCATTATAATAAGCGGTTTTTGATCCATCATTTCGGCCGTCGTTAATGTCAATGTAAATGCAGCCCTTTATCATGGAGAACCCCGTCGGCGTTGAAGCATCCAGCGGAAGATCAACAACCTCAATATCGATGTTCCAAACATTTTCATCGTAGTAATTCACAACGGGATAATGCACAGTGCAAAACATTATGTCGAATGCATCGGGGTTTATTCTGCCTTGAAGATTCTGCGGAATGCTTTTGGCGTTCACATCATTGATGTCATCCTCGATTACAGCCGCCGTATAACCGCCGGTTACTTTCGGGCTCGTCGTAAACGGAAGGTATTTCGCCATGATGCCGGGAAGTATTTTCGAATTCTGTTTGAGATAACCGGCAGATGACCAGATGCCGCCAAGTACGACAATAATCAGTAACGGCAAAAAGTATATTTTGAATGCGTTTTCTTTTTTCATCATTTGCCTCCCATGAAATAAACCGCAAACCTGAACAGGTCGAGGTAAAAGCCCGAAAAGAATGTAAAGAGCACGGTTAGCCCGAAGAACATAAAAAAACTTTGCGGATTCAGAATGTCGTCGAATATTCCTATTACATAATTCTTGACTTTCCCGGCGGTGTTACCGTCTTTTATAAAAGAAAATATTTTTTCCAGTAGCGGCTTCGGGCTTGTGTTTACTCCGAACGCCCTCATGCTTATTGCGCCTTTGGGGCATTCGTTTATGCATGCCGTGCAGAGCGAACAATTGTAGCTGAATTTACCCTTTTCAATTAATTCTTTATTAATGCCATCGTTTTGGCAGACATTTGCGCACTTGCCGCATTTGATGCATTTGCCGGCATCAATCTTGAGTGAAAAAGGCCTTATTGCTTTCCCCAGGAATCCCTGGAACGCTCCGAAGGGACATCCGTATGTGCACCAGACCCTCTTGCCGAAAACAGCTGACAAGACGCCGATGACGCCCACGAACAATCCGACCGACACAACGATCAGGATGAATGTCTTCACTGCCGTGACCTGGTAAAATTCTGTTGTCGTTTTAAACGGGCAGACATACCTGCACCAGACCGGCTCAAGCAGAATCAGGCTCAAAACCGGAATCAATACGAGAAGCGTTATGGGAATGATCCTCAACTTTTTCGCATTCCTTTCGCTTAATTTTATCAATGGCTTTTTGCCGAATGATCCGAAAAGCGTGTCCCAGCCTCCGTAAAAACAGCCCCATGAACACCAGCCCTTGCCGATTAAAATTGTGGACCAGAGCCAGATTATCGCCATGGAATAAACCCCGTATTTCTCCCTGCCCAGGCTCGATGTCGAGACGAATTCTTTCAGAAACGGTACTGACAAAAGATTATTCAACAGAGCAATGTGGCAGAAGGGCAGCCCCCTGTCCACGTCGCTTTGCACTATGCCTATGTGCCCCCTTTCTATGAAAAAGCCGGTCATGAAACTGGCGGCCATGACGATTGCAAGTGCAATGAACATGAACTTTCTTACATTGGAGCCTTTTTTCAGATAAAATGTGAGAAAAGATATCGCAATTACTATCAGTACGTAGCTTGCGGTCCCGATATTTTCAATAAAATTTGCACCCAAGCCGACATTGTAGAAAATCAGCTGGAAAGGCACATACACAAGAAGCAGCGTAAGTATCACTGCCGACGTAAATCTGATACGCGATTTTTCCCTGACCGCATCGATTAGATTCATAAATTCTCCTATAAAAAGTCAAGCCCCATTCAAAGAGCCTGCTAATTTTTTATTTAAGCTGCTTCATTTGAAACTTTTATTGTTTCATCTAAAACAGTATTTAATTTTTCCTGCTTATATTCTTCATCGTTTGTTAGCAATGTCCAAATAATTTTTGTCAATTTTCTTGCAGTTGCAATTAATGCTTTTCCGCTGCCTTTTGTTTTCTTTAAGTTCCTATACATTGTCATTAATCTATTATTTTTTTCGGA
>JBJKSS010000187.1:0-5830 GCA_046703745.1 Spirochaetota bacterium | reverse complement strand
GTCCCACATCGATGCCGCCTTGTTTATAGTCGCGAATGTTTCGTCAAGCGTTTTTGCCGTCTCGCCGGGCGCTCCGAGAAGGAGGCACCAGTGCACTGCAATGTGCCGCTTATGCAAAAGCCTTGCCGTGTTGAAAATTTCATTTTTTGTAAAAACCTTGCGCATCGTTTTCAGGGTTGTGTCCGCACAGGACTCTACGCTTACAAACACTTCGTAAAAACCCGAAGCTTTCAGCAAATCGGCAAACTCTTCGTCCATCCCCTTGGGGTGAATGCCCATTGCTGACAATTTCAATTTTAGATTTCGCCTGACGACTTCCTTCAGTATGCCCTTTGCATGATCGAGGGGCAGGTTGAATGTGCTGTCTACAAACTCTATGTCCCTGATGCCTGTGTTTTTCACAAGATCCTCGATCTCGTCGACGATTGATATGGGCGACCTCAATCTGTACTTCGGGCCTTCGATCTTGTTGTAGGTGCAGTAAACGCACTTCAAGGCGCAGCCCCGTTTGGTTTGTATCTGTAAGGGAGAGTTGGAGGTTCTGTATTTTGATATATCGATATGTGCATATGGCCTGGGGAATTCCAGGGTGTCGAGATTTTTTACGTAGGCAGGCGGATTGGTCTTTACTGTTTTGCCGTTGTTGATTATGAGTCCCTTTATACCGGTAACCGGCTTTTTCTTTTTTACAGCGTCAATAAAATCCGTGAAAGTCTTTTCGCCGTCTCCATAAACCGCATACCGCACGTTGCAATATTTTAGAATTTCCGGGCCGTTTATGCCGAGAGCCGTGCCGCCAAGAACCACTGGCCCTTTAAAATATTTTTTTACCGGCCGGATTATTTTTTCGTTCACTTCATCTATGAAAAAAACGGGGCTTATTATCGATGTGGAATCAATATTGCGGATCGTGATCCCGGTGATTTCCGGCTTGAAATCCTCGATCGTTTTTTTTATCTCGGCTTCGGGGTTGTTTGAAAAACAGAGGTCGAGCACCTTTACTTCATTGCCTTTTTTCTTAGCGGCACTTGCTATGCAGCAAAGCCCCAGCGGGATCACGGGGAACGGATCCCTGTACATGTTTGAATTTATAAGTAGAACTTTCATAGCGTGCCTTTTTAGTTTGGCAAATCCTTGCCGCAAAATTCTTTCTGGATTCTCAAGATGTTTTCCCTTTCCTTTTGAAAAAAATCCTTTGAGGATTCTACATACCTGCCGAAGCCTGACATTATGAAAATGAAGAGTACTATGTAATCCCATTTTGCGGTTTTATTCACCCCGAGTTTGAATACCTCGACAAAAAATTCCTTTCTTGCCCTGTCCTTTGTGAAATAAAAATTTTTGAGAATGAAAACCGAGCTTTTTATTTTTTCAAAAAAACTTACCTCGGTGAAACTTTTTTTCTTTGCATAAACACCCGATTTGAGAATGTTGATTATTTTTCTGCCCATTGACTCGGTGCTGAACAATTTTGCAAGGGTTTCGTAATACTTGTCGTACATGTCGACAAGCGGTATATTTTTGTATTCCGCACATGGGAATGACCCGTTGAAATAGAGCTGATCAAAAGGGAGTAAACGGTTTTCATTCTTCATCCTGTCGTAAAGCGCTGTGCCGGGTGCAACGGTCAGCATGCTTATCATCGTGAATATGAGGTCATTCTTCACGGAAAAATCGTAAATCCTGTCGAATATTGAAAGATCGTCGTTGTCGAATCCGACGACAAACGATCCGATCACCGACATGCTGTAGGAATGCACCTTCGAAATGGCCCGGTTGTAATCTTCAATTTTGTTCTGGTACTTCCCCGTTTCCTCGAGGCTCTTCGGATTCAACGACTCGAACCCAATAAGCACCTGGAGACAGCCGGCATCCGCCATCAGTTGCAGAAGCTCGTCGTCTTCGATTATCTCAATGCTTGACTGGCAAACCCAGGAGAGTCCGAGCGGTTTTATCCTTGCAAGGAATTCCTTTATGTATTTCTTGTCGAACGTGAGATTATCGTCAACGAAGAAAACCCTTTTTACGGGAAGGGACTTCAGTTCTTCGATAACGTTGTCGATTTGCCTGTACCTCTGCTTCCTGCCGAAGAGTTTTGATACTATGCAAAACTCGCAGTTGTACGGGCACCCTCTTGAAACCTGCACACTAATGTAATTGAGGTTTTTGACCATCCTGTAAAGATCCCATCGCGGTTTCGGAAGCTTTTTGAATTCATAGGGCTTTTCGGATTTATATATTTTTTTTAAATTATCATTTTCAAAGTCGTTAAGGACTTCATGCCAGACGCTTTCCGCTTCGCCGACAACTACGCTGTCCGCATGCTTTGCTGCCTCATCCGTCATGAATGTAGCATTGTTGCCGCCGATTATTACGGGGACATTCATGGCTCTGAATCTGTCCGCAATCTTGTAAACCTGTGTTGCTGTTGTCAAAGGCGCGGTGATGCCCACAAGATCGGGTTTTTTGTTATATGGGATTTTTTCTATCTCTTCGTTGATGATCCTTATTTTATAATTGCGGGGAGTAAGCGATGCGATGATCGAAAGCGCCGGGGAGAATACGAATGCGGCCTTGCCGAGTATATTGCTGAGTTCCCGCTGGAGTCCGTAGTGATGGTAGACATAATCCGGATTGATGAGGTATAAATTGTATTTCTTTTTTTTCACTTGGAATTCATCCTTGGTGGTCTTTAACAAATTACGAACAAATATACTTGCAATATATAGAAAAAAAAGATTAAAATGTCAAACACATTGAATTCTAAAAACCGGAGCCCTGGCAAATGCCGCAGAAGAAATACAAGCTGTTCCTCATAAATCCCAAATTAAAATACCATCATTACGGGGTGCAGAAGGAACTCACCGAAATAATGGGCAAGAAATATTTCAATTTTTCAATAGCATTGCCCCTGATTGCCGCCCTTACTCCCAAAAATTACAAGATAAAAATTTTCGATGAGTCTGTAGACAGGCTCCCTGAAAAAGAGCTTCCCGATATCGTGGGGCTTACTGCATTCACATTCACAAAAAAAAGATGCTACGAGATAGCGGATCATTACAGGTCAAAGGGTGTTCCGGTAGTGGTGGGCGGCGCTCATGCGAGCTTCTGCCATGAGGAAGTGCTCGAACATGCCGACAGCGTGATAATCGGTGAAGCAGAGCCCGTATGGGAGGAATGCCTCAGAGACTTTGAAAACGGCAGGATGAAGAGGATTTACAGGTCCGACAAATTTTGTCAATTCAAGACTTCGCCGATACCGAGGTGGGATCTTATCGATAAAAGGGGTCTCAATATAATCGGCGTACAGGCAACGAGGGGCTGTCCGTTCAGATGTGAATTCTGCATAGTGGGCGAAATGCTCGGCACAAAACACAGGCACAGGGACGTTAACGATGTGATAAAAGAGATAAAGTCGCTTCCTTTGAAAAGGATGTTTTTCGTCGATGACAACCTCACATGGAACAAGAAGTACATGCTGGAGCTTCTTGCAAAGATGAAGCCCCTGAACATAAGCTGGGCCTGCAACGCAAGCATCGAGATCGGCGACGACCCGGATTTTTTGAATGAAATGGCGGCAGCCGGGTGCCTCTCGATATTCATCGGCTTTGAATCATTGAACGCAGGCAGCCTTAAGGAGACGAAAAAATATCAGAATACAGTAAGCGAATACGAGAGAAAAATCGCCAATATTCACAAGGCAGGTATCCAGATCATCGCTTCATTCGTCGTGGGATTTGACAACGACAGGCTCGATATTTACGACAAGATTCATGAATTCACCCTGAAAAACAATCTTCTTTTTGCAAACATCTATTTCCTCCTGCCTGTACCGGGCTCCGTGCTTGAGAAAAAAGTCATGAGACAGAAAAGGTCGTTTGATATTGACCCTGATTTTCTGAATGCGAATTTCCCCTGCTTCAGCTATAAAAATTTTACCGGCCTCCAGATGTTCGACAAATATCACGAAACAATTTCAAAGATGTTTTCCGTTGAAAATATGGGTAAAAAAGTGCTAAACCTCCTCGAGTCCGGCAACTTCAAGAGAAAAAGCGCCAAGGACGTCAAGCCGGGTGAAAGATTGTCCGGTGCCGCCGTTATTTTAAAGCGGCTCTATTTCAGCGGTGACGAAGAAAAAAAGCAATTGTTTGTAAAACTCTTTAATCTGGGCAGGAATAAAATTGCCTCATGGGACAATATTGCATATCTTTCGCTTGCCCTGCTGGGATTCGACGAATACCTGGCAGAATATAATAAGATATATCCCGGGTTAAGGGCCAAGGTAAAGAAATTTAAAAGTGTGAATAATGAAAAATAAATATATTTTTTAAGAATGCTATTCTCTGGATGAAAAATTAAACCGGGATCTTTTGTCTGTCGGGAAAAAATAAAAATTTGCTGGATTTTTTTTGCAATAAAATATATACAACAGCATTATGCAAACATGCTTGAAAACAGCACTCATTATAATGCTTTTGGTTTTACTTTTTTCCTGTGAACTTTTCGTCAAGAGAAACCCCGGTGATTTTGATACAAATAAAAAATCTCGGGGGCATATCGGTTATGTGGGCTTTTATCCTGTTTCTTTTTCAGGGATGGTCATGAATATGAAAATTTCGGCTGATAATAAGTATCTCGTTGCCATTGACAGTGCCTATAATATTTATCAAATGGAAATAAATAAAGACGGCTTTCTTGATCTTAAAAAAAATTTGAATATGGAGACATTATTTTATCCTTTTACTCTGGACAGCAGCAACAATCTGTATATTATAAAAAAAAATTTACCTTTACCCAACAATCAGGTCAGTATATATAATGATGATTTTTATTTGTCAGATAGTATCAATACGGATGCAAGCTCCGATATTACCGATGTGATGATAAGTCCGGATAAGAAAAATTTTTATGCTTTTATTTCCGGCGCTTCTTCGGCCCCTGTAAAAACATACGGTTATTTTATAGACGCCGGGGGATCAATCAGGCCGATTGGTATTTTTAATTTGAATCATAATGCGGATCCGGTTTATTATAAAAATATAACAATAACCGGGGACGGAGAATTCATTTATTTCTTTGAAACAGCCGGCAGCTGCTGTTATGATATTTATCAAAGGGATCCCCAAAGCGGTGCACTTTTTACCGCGGCATCCGGTTTGGCGGTTCCTTATAGCCTGGGTTGTCCTGTTATAAGTAATGATCAAAAGTATTTATACGGTATAAACAAGTCTGCTTCTCCGCAATATTTGATGAGATTAACAAGGAATAAAAAGACCGGCGTTTTGTCCAATGATTATCAAATAATATTTCCTGAAAACTCGACTGATGATTCTTGCAGTTTCAACTCGATAGCATTGTCAAAAGATAATAAAAAGCTTTATTGTGCATTTTCCACTTCTTCCGGGGTTTATTTCGAATGTCTTGACATAGACAGTAAAACTATGGAATTTACGTACAGTTCGGCATCACTGGGCATATTTGAAATAGCGGTTTTAAATAATGACAGATATATATATGCCGGCTGTAATGACAGGATTTTAATTTTTGAAAGATTTGCTGAATGATAAAAAAATAAAACCTGAAGTTTTTATTGGCATTATTTAATTGACAAAGGTACGGTCAATATTTTATACTTATAAAGAAAAAATCAATGTCAAATAAACTCATAACGCCATTAATTATATTTGTGTTTCTTCTGTTCAATTTCACCCGCCTGATTGCAGAACCCCGGGAAATTCTGTTCCAGGTCGAAGCGGATTATCCTCCTTTTAAATTTTTGCAAAACGGGCAATTAACAGGGTTTGATATTGAATTTTCCATGCTGCTGTTC
>JBJKSS010000186.1:0-10969 GCA_046703745.1 Spirochaetota bacterium | reverse complement strand
GAATATAAGCAGGAAAAATTAAATACTGTTTTAGATGAAACAATAAAAGTTTCAAATGAAGCAGCTTAAATAAAAAATTAGCAGGCTCTTTGAATGGGGCTTGACTTTTTATAGGAGAATTAATGTTCAAGTCAAGACATAACCTTATTATTATTTTTACGGCGGCTTTTGCCGTATCATTGTTTTTTTCATGCAGCTTCAATAATAAAAACAAAATATCGGCTTCGGGTAACATAGAAATAATCGAAACGAATATTTCTTCAAAAAACAACGAAACGGTAAAAAAACTTTATGTTGAGGAAGGCGATACGGTAAAAAAAGGCGAGCCGATTGCAGAGTTAAACCACACGATCCTCGATCTCCAGCTCAGGCAGGCCAAATCGAATTTTGAGAATGCGGAAGTGAATTACAAAAGGATCCTCGATATTTACAAAAGCGGCAATATTTCCCAAAAAGACAGGGATGATGCACAAAACCTCTATGTCAGCACAAAATCTACCTACGAAATTACAAAACAGCAAATAGAGGATTGTTCGCTAAAATCTCCGGTTGACGGTGTCGTTACCCATAAACTTGTCCAGTTGGGAGAATACGTCAATGTGGGAACGCCGATCTACACGGTTTCGCAGGTCGATCCCGTGGACCTCACGATATATGTTACCGAACTGGAGCTGGGCAAGGTGAAAATAGGACAGGAAGCCAAAATCTCGATTGATTCCTATCCAAACAGGACATTCACCGGGAAAGTGATCTACATATCGCCTAATGCCGAGTTTACTCCGAAAAACATCCAGACAAAGGATGAAAGGATAAAACAGGTATACGGCGTCAAGATAGAGATACCAAACAAGGACGGGATTTTAAAACCCGGGATGCCCGCCGATGCCGTAATACAATATTAGACTGGCAGTTGTTATGAACGATCGTATTATTGAAATAAAAAATTTATCCAAATCATTCGGTGAAACAAAGGCAGTTCGCGGTATCGATTTGAATGTGCGAAAGGGCGAAATGTTCGGCATGGTCGGCCCGGACGGCGCGGGTAAAACAACAACTATCCGAATGCTTTGCGGCATTATACCGCCGGACAGCGGGACAGGCACAATATTCGGCTACGACTTCAGGAAGGACACCGAAAAGATAAAGGATCACATAGGCTATCTTTCACAGAAATTCAGCCTTTACCAGGATCTCACCATCGATGAAAACATAGAATTCTTTGCAGACATTCACAAGGTGAAGAATTATAAAAAGAGAAGGAACGAACTTCTGGAATTCACAAGGCTCACGGATTTCAGGAAAAGGCTGGCAGGCAAACTTTCCGGCGGCATGAAACAAAAACTCGCCCTTGCCTGCACCCTCATTCATACGCCCGAGATAATATTCCTGGATGAGCCCACAACAGGTGTGGACCCCGTCTCAAGAAGGGATTTCTGGAAAATCCTTTTCAACCTGTTAAAAAACGGCATTACAATAATTCTCACAACGCCGTATCTCGATGAAGCCGAGCGATGCACGCATATCGGCATGATGCACGAGGGGGTGTTCCTGGTAGTGGATACATTTACGAACATACAGGGACTGATGAAAGGCACCTTGCTCGAGATAGTATGTTCAAATATCCGGCAATCATTCAAACTGCTTTCAAACCTCGACTGCATCACAGAGGTGCAGGCTTTCGGCGACAGGCTCAATGCAATTGTCTGCAAAAAAAGCGATGAAAACACGATCACAAGGGTGCTCACGTCAAACGGCATTGTGATTACCGACATAAGGGCAATTTCGCCCTCCCTCGAGAACGTGTTCATCACACTGATTGAAAAACAAGCGGAAGAGGAAGATGCGAATGAGTGAAATTGCAATCGAAGTAAAAAATCTCACCAAGAAATTCGGGTCATTCACGGCGGTCGACAATGTCAGCTTTACCGTTGAAAAAGGCGAGATATTCGGATTCCTCGGAGCAAACGGTGCGGGCAAGTCCACAACCATAAGAATGCTCTGCGGCCTGTTGTCTTCAACGTCGGGCGTGGCGAAGGTTGCGGGCTACGACATTAATAAGGAACCCGAAAAGGTCAAGGCGAACATCGGCTACATGTCCCAGAAATTCTCCCTGTACGACGACCTGACGGTTGAGGAAAACATAGAGTTTTTCGGCGGCATCTACAGGCTTTCGGAGGAAAAAATAATCGAAAGGGAAAAATGGGCGCTGGAAATTTCCGGCCTCACAGGCAAGGAAAAAAGACTGACAAGGGACCTGCCGGGCGGATGGAAACAGCGTCTTGCACTCGGCTGCGCCCTGCTTCACGAACCGAAAATCGTCTTCCTTGACGAACCAACAGGCGGTGTCGACCCGATCTCAAGGAGGAATTTCTGGGAGTTGATCAATTCTCTGTCGGAGCATAATATAACCGTATTCGTTACGACCCATTACCTCGATGAAGCAGAATACTGCAACGACATCATGCTTATACAGAGCGGCAGGATAATTGCCGGCGGGAGCCCCAAGGAACTGAAAACCAATTACCTGACGAGCCCGATTGCCCAGGTTGAATGCAGCGATCCGCTGCTCGCCCTCGAGCTTCTGGAGAATCACGACTGGCTCAACGAGATATCGATGTTCGGGATATATCTTCATGCAAACCTCAAAAACGAAAAACAGGGAATCAAAAACATCGAAAAAATCCTGAAACAGAATAATATAGATATAATAAAAATCAACAGGATAACCCCTTCCCTGGAAGATGTATTCATACATCTCATTGAAGGAAGATAGAAGGTAAAAATATGTTTTACAAGATTAAACCGATATTTATAAAGGAAATACGCCAGATATCAAGGGACAGACTCAGCCTCGGGGTACTGGTATTCATCCCGATGTTCATGCTGATCATGTTCGGCTATGCGCTTAACTTCGATGTAAAGCACATCGCAATCGGGTTTTACGACGAAGACCAATCCAAGACCAGCAGGGATTTCATTAATTCATTCATACATTCGGAATATTTCGACTACAAGTACAGAGCAAGCAGCTCCAGCGAGCTGAGCTTAATGCTTGAAGACAGGAAAATACTCGTCGGTATTACCATACCTTCGACGTTTTCAAAAGACATATTGAAGGAAAAGACAACAACTATACAGGTTTTGGTTGACGGATCAAACTCCAATACCGGAGCCACGGCCCTCGGATACGTAAATGCCATAATTTCAAATTTTTCAAACAACATACTTGTCAGTGAAATAAACAGAAAACTGGGCAGGAGCATGTCCGAAATCGTAGACTACAGGCCGCGGGTCTGGTTTAATCCCGAGCTAAAAAGCGTGAAGTTCCTCATCCTGGGGCTTATAAGCCTAATACTCCTCATGAGCTCGGTAATTTCGACATCTCTTTCCATCGTGAGGGAAAAGGAAAAAAACACGATTGAACAAATCATAGTTTCACCAATAAAACCTTATGAGCTTGTCATAGGCAAAACCGTTAATTACATACTGATTGCGATAATCTCGACCATACTGATTTTCATAGCGGGCTATTTTCTGTTCGGTGTTGAAATCAGGGGCAACTATTTCCTGCTTTCAATATCGGTGCTTCTCTATCTTGCCACATGCCTCGGCTTGGGTTTGTTTATTTCTTCGGTATCGGATACGCAGCAGACAGCTTTTATGATGTCAACATCAGTAACCCTGCTGCCCGCTTTTATTCTATCCGGCTTCGTGTTCCCCATAAGGAACATGCCGATAGTACTGCAATTAATTACATATATAGTACCGACAAGGTATTTTCTCGTGATCCTGCGAAGCATAGTCCTGAAAGGCACGGGTCTTGCATCGTTCTGGCCCCAGATGATCGCGCTTACCGTAATGGCGGTTGTCATACTGGGCTTGAGCATTTTAAGGATACGGAAAAGCAAAATTTAAGGAACATATAATGAAAGGCGTTATTTTTCATATAGTAAAAAAAGAATTCCTCCAGATAAGGAAGGACAGGAGAATGCTGGGCATAAGCCTCATTGCACCAATACTCCAGCTTTTACTCCTCGGCTATGCTGCCAACATTGATATAAAAAACATTCCCGTTGTTGTCTGCGACATGGATCATTCTGTAATGAGCAGACAATATGCACAGAGCATAACCAATGCCGGTTATTTTTACATAGTCGACAAAGTGGACAAAATGAACAAAATCGATGATTTCATAAACAACGGCAGGGCCTCGATTGGACTTATAATCCCGCTTAATTTTGAGAAATACATAACCACAGGCAAAACGATACAGGTGCAGGCCATAATCGATGGGTCGGATTCAAACACGGCAACCATAGGCATGAATTATTTATCCATAATTACGGCCCAATACACGCAGCAGTTTGTGATAAAAAAACTCTCCATGTTAAAAAATCTCAACATTAATCCGCAAAAAATCGATCCGGAGTTCAGGGTATGGTACAACCCCGAGCTTAAAAGCAAAAATTTCATGATCCCCGGCATCCTCGGGCTCCTGCTTATGATTGTAACATTGATGCTTACTTCCCTTGCCATTGTAAAGGAAAAGGAAGCCGGCACCCTTGAACAGTTGATTGTAACCCCCATCAGGCCCTACGAGCTGATACTCGGCAAACTCATTCCCTTTGCAATAATCGGAATGGTCGATATTATTTTTGTAATTTTCATTGCATCCGTATGGTTCAATATACCCGTCAGGGGGAATATCTTTCTGCTGATCGGCCTTTCTTTTGTCTTTCTTTTATCCACTCTGGGAATGGGACTTTTCGTTTCAACCGTTGTTTCAAACCAGCAGCAAGCCATGATGACTTCCATATTTTTCATACAGATGCCTATGATGTATCTTTCGGGATTTATCTTCCCGATAGAGAACATGCCGAAAGTTATCCAGGTAATCACCTATGCCATGCCGCTGAGATATTATTTTAACATTGTCCGCGGGATATTTCTTAAGGGAGCCGGCTTCATGGATATTTGGTTCGACGCAATGATGCTGTTCGTAATAGGCATAATTATTTTTGCGGTCAGCATACTGAGGTTCCACAAGAGATTAGGTTAAGCCAGGATAAAACAAATCAATTGCTTTCCGAATGATCGTTCATGACTTTCAAAAGCTCATTGCTGGATTCTTCCAGGAGCTTCATCATCTGGCTGATGACCTGCAATGACTCAAGCAGTTCATTGATCCCGTTTTCAAGATCATTAAAGCTTTTTTGACTCTCCCTTACGGTCGATACCGAATCATTAATGTTGAGATTTATCCCGCCTATTGTCTTGGAAATTTCATTTGCGTGTTTCTTGGTAAGCTCCGAAAGCTTGCGGATCTCGCTTGCTATTATGGAAAATCCCCTGCCGTAGTTACCGACATGAGCCGCTTCGATTGAAGCGTTGAGCGCTACTATGTTTATCTTAGCGGAAATATCATCTATGACCTTTATAAGTTCGAGCATGTTATTCATGTCGCCCGAGGTTTTTTCTATTGAGCCGGCGGTCTGGATTATCTTGTCCCAGCTCTCTTTCGACACTTCCTTGATCTTGTTGATTGATGCTATCTTGTCCCCGGTAATTTTAGAGACATTGTTGATTGATTCTATCATGGGGTAAACCAGGGTTTGTATCTGCATGTTCTTGTGCTTGAGCATATTCTGGTTCTCGCTGTTATCCTGGAAAATCATCGATGCTTCGAAGGCGCTTGAAAGCTTTATGAATAACGATTCATAAATCAGCCCTTTTGTAGTCTTGCCGTCGATCAGCAGAACACCTATTTGATGTTCCTTGAAATAAAGCGGAAAAACGATCAGATTGAATTTGTCAGTTGAATTAAAACAGGGAGGAATCAAATCCCGTGGATCATAGATATTGTCCCTGTCTGAAATATCTATATATTTGTTATCCTGGTACGCAAGAACGAGTTTTGCCCTGTTAATGTTATTTTTGAGGAAAAGGGAAATAAAAATAGTATTCACCTCAAGCCTTGCAAGCTGCTTAACAACGATTTTCAAAAGCTCTTCCCTGTCGAATGTTGAAGCGAGTGAAAGTGATATTTCATCGAGAATGAAGGTCTCTCTCTCGGCAAGTATCTTCTCATTAGTCATGCTGTACATCGTCATCTCTGAAACCAGCACCCTTGACTGCTGGAAAATATTTTCAACCCTGCCGCAGTCATCAGAGTTACAGTAAATATAATCAAAAAAGGAATTACGGATTATGGACAGGGCTTTCTGGAATTTGGAAACATAAATATTGTCCCTGAGCATTGCCTGGATTATTTTATCAAGCACGGCAAGAAATTTGCCACTGTCAGCCGGGGTATTTATATCTTCAATTATACAGCTTATCAGGTCGTTAATTAATCCCCTGTATTCTGCGCTGCCCCCCCTGTCTATGACAGCAAGAATCTCCGATGCCAGTTTATCCTTATCCTCCTCGATATTGTCGAGTCTTTCTATTATAACATTGGATCTTGCGAGAGCCTTTTCAACATCCTGAAGCTGGCAGCCGCATGATTTCCTGTAAACGGGCTCTGTTGGAAGGGTAACGCTGGAAAAGCCCTGCTTTCTTATTTTTTTTACCAGGACATGAACGGCTTCCTCACCCTGCATTGCAAGGGGCTGCCGGATGGTTGTCAATGCAGGATAAACCGCACTGGCATCCTGTATATCATCGAACCCCGCTACCGCAACATCGGCAGGTATGATAAAACCGCGCCTTTTTAATTCTGCCATTGCACCAAGTGCCATGTTGTCATTGCTTGCAACAACAACGTCAAATTTTACGTTTCTTTTATCAATGAGCTCACTGATACAGGCCGCACCGGATTGTTCCATGAAGTTGCCGGTGTAAACAAGCTTTTCATCCAGGGGAATGTTGTATTCCGAAAGAACTTTTTTATACACTTCGTATCTTTCCTCTGCATCCTTGTTGCCCTCGGCGCCCTTGATGAAAGCTATCCTTTTATAATCATGAACGGTTATCAAATGTTTCAAAAGTTCGTGCAGGCCCGCCCTGTTGTCGATATTAATGCTTGTATAGTCAAATATCGGCCCGCCGACGCTTACCATCGGCAGAGGCTCGATCGCCCTGCAGAATTCAAGATATTCTTCCCTGGAAACATAGTTGCCCAGCGTCAGCCCGGTGAATACGATGCCGTTCAGCTTTTCCTTGTTGATAAAAGAATATATAATGTTCCTGTACTCTTCATAGGGATTGTTTGGCGAGTGCTTGATGGTTCCGCCTGAAAAGCAAATTAAATTGGCGTTTTCAAGCTCTGCCCCTTTTAATACTCCCTTCCAGACTTCATTCTGATAACTGCCCATTCCGTAAAGCCCATCTATGAGCAATCCGATTGTTAAACGCGTTTTATTGCCTTCCATTAAAAAACCCTGCTGTTTTATAGAATTTCAGAAGTTTATTATATAAATATAAAATATTCTGCAAAATCAAGTCGAATATTTTAGTATCTTTTACATTTATCGGCCTGTTTGGTTAAATATATTCAATATTACAATGATTTTTTTCATCTTTCTGTTTTTATTATCTTGAAAAACGGTTCATTTATTTATATAATCGCATCCATAATTTTCTTTAAAGATCAAGGATTTTCAGGATGTTTGATGAAATATTCAGCGATATAAAAAAAACCGACAGGATGAATGATTTTGAAAAAGAGCTTCTTGTAGAAAACCTGCTTAAAACCGCAGGGAGCAACAGGGAAGAGTTTGTCAATATCATAAGGAGCATAAAATTCCGGAATGATCCAGATTTCCAGGATTATAACCTGTGGGACATTTACAGCATTCTCATAAATGACATGGATTCCTGGCAGGATTTCCTTTTTGAGGAATTAAAAAGGCTCTTCGGCTCGTATACCGATGAATCATCGCTTAAAGACATAAATTATTTTCTCCTCGTTTTCAACAGGCTCCAGCGCGGAAACATCGTGATGTTAAACGGCTTTTCAACAAGGCTCATTGAAATCGTCAGGGATAAAAATGATTTTATAAAGATAATTTCATTCGATTTGATTCTGGGACTGTTGAATAAAACCGGCAGCCAGACCGAAAAAACGGTACTGGACGAACTCGCCGAAATGCATGAAGCAAAAGACTGGAAAGTGAGGGTGCTGGCAAACCGAATTCTCAAAAAATACCGCGTCCCGGGTTATGACAGGGAACTCTCGATATTCGACAAAATTAAAGCGGGGTCGCTGAAAATTGTTTGATCATGCCCGATCTCCGCAAAGGTGCCAAACATCGATGAAAAAGGATTTAAAAAACAAATACAATTGTATCGCAGTTCTGACCGTATTATTTTTATCTTTTTGTCTTTTAATTTCGGCGTCGGAGCCGGACAAAAAATTTTTCAACATGAAAAATTCCGAAATAGACTCTTTTATAAAACAGACAGTGCAAAAAAACATGACGATAACGCAGAGGATCGATTATTATTCCGCGATGTTCCTCGGCACACCCTATGACTTCCGGTGCACGGGAGACGGCCCTTATGCGCTGTACGAGCCATGGCCGCTTGTAAATTTCGGGAAAACAAACTGCATGGCACTCTGCGAACACGTGCTTGCTCTTTCGATCTCCGATAACTGGGATGATTTTTTTGACAATCTACAGGCCATAAGATACAGGGACGGACTCATCGGCATGAAGACCCGCAACCATTATACAATGGCGGACTGGCTGCCGCAAAATGGATGGCTCCTCAAAGATGTTACGAAAGAAACCGGCGGCAGCCTTGTAAAGGAAGTCACAAGGACGATTTCACATAAAAAGTTTTTCGCACAAAAAGGAATAACAGATGAAACGGATGTAACTGAAGACCGCACACTGACGATCCGGTACATCCCGTTTTCCGCCCTGTTGAAAGTTGAGCCTGCGATAAAAACGGGGGACATAGGAGCCGTGATTTTCACGGACAGGCCGGGAATATTCGCTGCCCACATGTTTATCATCGCCGAAAAAAACGGCAAAAAAATCATACGGCAGGCTTCAAACGACCTCATGACAACCTACGACACAACGTTTAATGAGTGGGTAAAAAAAATGCTGGCCAGGACGGACAGGTACTGCGGCATAGCATTGATGCGGGTAAGGCCTGAGCTGGACACCCCGGGAAGGATCATAAAGCCCTGGGAGATAAAGGAACTGAAAGCCAAAAGGTCGGGCACTTATTTACTTAAATCCGGCACGTGAAATAAAATCAGGAAATCAGATTATTACAAATTGAGCCCGGCCCTTTAACTGTTGATCAATCGGATGATATTTTTTTAACCGCTTCGTAAACCAGGTCTCCCGCATCAACGAGGATGGAAAGATGTTTGGCTCCATCGACTATTCTCGCAACAGATTTTTCGCGGATACTCTGCGGCGGGAGTTTTGCGAATAACATCACTTTCTCCGGATCAAACAGCTCGTCTTCGCTGCCGGCGAAGAGGCCGAACGGCTTGTCGATTTTTTCAAACTGTTTGAAAGGCTCCTGAGGGGTCAGAGCCATTGCCATGCTGCATGTATAATATCCCAGAATCTTCGGCTGCGACCTTAATGTTTCGGGAGGATAATTTTAAATAACAGCTTTTTCATGTCCGAACCTGCCGCCCGTCATTGCGTTCTTTATGAATACCGCTATTTTGACTTTGGCGAAATCAACCCTGTCCTTTCTTGCAATTTTTGATTTGTAGCCCAGTTCAGGCGAGATGAATACATAGCCTTTCAGGTTTTTATCACTGTTCCATGTGAGGTAATTCAACACCAAAGCTCCGCCTGAGGAATGTCCCGCAAGAAACAGGGGAACATCCGGATTTTTACCCTTGACAAATTGAATGAAGAACTTTAGATCCAGCTGAACCTGTCCAATAGAAGGGGAGTCACCTCTCGGCCCCCCGGAATTGCCATGTCCCCTTATATCCATGAAATAAACGGCGATATTGTGTTTTGTTGATAAATCTTCGGCGAGTTTCTGATAACCCGCACCGCCTCCGTGGATGAATATCACAGCGCCATCCGTTTTTCCTGCGGACACGGGCTCATAGGAATAATATGAGAGATCAACACCGTCCGATGATTTGAAAAACCCTGTTGCCGGCAGCACCATCTCCGAAATTTTCTTTATTTCTTCAAAACCGAAAGACGGCTTTTTATCCGTTTTATTACGGTTAAAAAACATCATGATTAAATTTCATTCTCCCCAAACCTGTTGTCAGTATTATAACATAGCCATGCGATAACTTTATACATTTTTTTCCCATCCGGCGATCTTTCTTGACTTTGCCTGCAATTTTGCATTATCATTAAATAATGCGGCATTAGCCGTAAAAAAAGTATGCAGCAATTCAGGTGCACGAACGAGGAGCCGTCATGGAGAATGAAGGCCGGATGCGTGTCGCATTAGAAAATCTCCAGCCCGTTATCGACAACGGGCATTATCCGATAAAACGAATAACCGGTGAAAATGTCAGGGTAACGGCAGATATTTTCTGCGACGGCCATGACGTAATCAGGGCAAATGTTTTGTACAAAGGGCCGGCCGGACCCGGCTGGGACGAAGTGCCGATGAAAAACACGGGCAATGATTCCTGGGAAGCGGCATTCATCGTGACGGAAACCGGTGAATACAGGTACACTGTAACCGCATGGGTTGACAGGTTTGGCACATGGCTGCAGGATATCCTTAAACGAAGAGAGGCCGGCCAGGACACTGCGCTTTATTTTCTTATCGGTGCCGAGCTTGCCGAAGAACAGCTCGGCAATGCGGCTTCCGGAAACGGCAAATTCCTCCGGCACGTAATCGAGGTTTTCAAGGGCAAGGTACCAACCGATGAAAAATTTAACCTCTCGTTAAGCGAAGAATGCAGAATGGCTTTCTGTGCATCTTCAGACAGGAGTCTTGCCTCAACTTACGCCCCGGAACTTGCAATTACGGTTGACCGGCAAAAGGCGCTTTTCGGCGCATGTTACTATAG
>JBJKSS010000185.1:0-11039 GCA_046703745.1 Spirochaetota bacterium | reverse complement strand
GGATAATCTTTGATGGTTCAAAAAAGCGCTATATACTTAAAAAAGGGCTCGATCCAAAGAAGGATCAGTCATATTTTCTCGTCCTGTTAAGCCAGGAACAATTGTCCAAAATAATCTTTCCTTTAGGTGAATTAATCAAGGATGAGGTCAATGAATCGGCATTCAAACTGAACCTCGGCGTTCATGAAAAGAAAGAGAGTCAGGATTTTTATTCTGGGGATTACAAGGATCTGATAAAAACCGTCCCCGCCTCTGGAAAAATCGTGCTTAAGGACGGCACGGCTCTCGGGAATCACAAAGGAATTTGCTTTTATACGATAGGGCAAAGAAGGGGACTCGGCGTTTCGTACAGCGAGCCTTTGTACGTAATAAAAATCGACAGGGAGAATAACCTTGTAATAGCCGGGACGGAAAAAGACCTTTATAAAAAAGAACTTGTTGTGTCCAGTCTAAACTGGATACTTTTTGACAAGCCGGAAAAGCAGTTCAGGGCAAAGGCAAGGATAAGGTACCTTCACAGGGAAGACGATGCGCAAATAATCCAGATTGATGATAACAGGGTCAGGGTAGTCTTTGACAGGCCCCAGCGGGCAATTTCACCCGGACAGTATGCAGTATTTTATGATGATGACACGGTAATCGGAGGCGGGGTAATAGACGAGGTTACGGATTAATTTTTTGATTCTCCGGTAATTTCCTCGATTGATGCCGGGAAAGGCTCGACAAAATCATCCAGCCGGTTTTTGATTTTATATTTCTTTAGAATTCTTTCAGCAGCAACAATTGCAGAAATTATGGTTCCAGAAAATCCGCCTCCGGGGCTGACCCAGGCGCTTGCAAAATAAAGGTTTTTCCCCTTTACCTCGTTGGGAAATCTGAAAATGTTTCCCTGGAAAACTGTCTGGCAGGCTCCGTACACGGCACCATCGGTGTTGTTGGAGTATTTCTCCATAGTTACTGGAGTGCCTGTCTCCATCACATCGATATGTTTTTTAAACCCGGGGAACCTCTTTTCAATCCTGTCCAGGATTATCCCGGCAACTCTCTCTTTTTCCTTTTTGTATTCGGCCTTGTCATCCTTGAATTTGTTCCAGTGAAGGGTGTTGTCCAGCACACAGGCATTCAAGACAGTTTTGCCTGCCGGGCACAATGATCCGTCAAGGTTGAATGCAGCCAGCACGATTGGTCTTTGGGAATAATCGATAAGGCTGCCATTTGTATTAACTTTATTGATATCATCAACCTCGTTTAACATATAGCAGAATTCATTCACGCCGAGCTTTTTCACATCGATGTTCATTCCCAGGTAAATGGAGAAGAGGGAAGTCGAGGGGACAGTGCTCATTGCTTTCTTGCGAAGAAGCAGAGGGATTTCTTTTTTACCGATGAGTTTCTCAACGGTATATTTCAAAGGGGAATTGCATATTGTAATGTCGGACTCGTATTCTTCTTTGCCGTTTACCGTAATGCTTACCGCTTTTTTATTCCTGAAGTTTATTCCCGTGACCTTCTTGTGTGTATAAACCCGCCCTTCGTTCTCTTCTATAATATTTTTCAACGCATTCGACAAAGTACCTGATGTGCCTGATATCCAGAAGGCCTGGTTTAAAAAATAATACGTCGGGCTTGCAAAATATATTAAATTTGACTTTTTTACGTCATGGGAATAATAGGAAATCATCTGGGTCATAATTGTTCGCAGTCTCTCGTTCCTGATTTTTTTCCAGATGTAGTTATAAACCGTTTTAAACAGATAGAGCATCAGATGAGGATATTTTAAAGGCGTCCTGATGATTGCCTGAAATTTGGATTTTTCCTTTAAATATCCGGTTGATTCAACGGAAAGATTTTTGATCGTCCTCATGACCTGTCTGATGTTTTCCCCTTCTTCGGGAAATTCAGCGGTCAGTTTGCTTTGCAAGGCTTCAAAATCGTGTGGTACCATGAATTCATAATCATTGAAAACAGAAGTGTATGACGACCTGATTTTTACGAGCTTTATTCTTTCAAACAACCCCAAAAACCTGAAGGTTCTGAGCTTCCTGTCATCAGGGATGAAGCCGTTTAATTCATGCAAAGAACTGTCAAAGAGGTAATCTTTACGTTTCCAGCTTGATGCATATCCCCCGATCTTCAGCCTGGCTTCAAAAATATTAACCTTGAATCCGTGTTTTGCCAGTATTGCACCACAAAACAGACCCCCCAGCCCGCTTCCGATTATATTTACCGAAATTTCCTTATCCATTTGAAATATAACCGCCTTTTAAAAAAAAATCAAAGTCCGGTAGGAATATCAAAAAATTCACATTCCAGATTAAATTGCTTTTCAATCAATTTTTTCAGCGCTTTCACACCGAATGTTTCGGTAAAATAATGACCGCCAAACAAAACATTGACGTTATTTTCCTTCGCATTGTGGTAAATAATATGATCCGCATCTCCTGTTATGAACAGATCGAATCCCCTGCTTACGACTTCATCAAAGCAGAAGTTACCGCCGCCTGATACAACGCCGATCGTTTTTATCTCATTCTTGCCAAAATTCAGATATTTGTATACCGAGCCGTTTATCCCGATCCTCTTGATTATTTCTTCAATGGCTAAAGATTTCTCATTTTCACAGTACCAGCCGATCTTTGTCCCCTTGTAGCCTGCAAACATATCGATTTTATCAAAACCGATCGCCTTTAAAATTTGAATGTTATTGCCGTATTCTTCGTGGGCGTCAAGCGGCAGATGATAGGCAATGAGCCCGATGTCATTCTCCAGAAGCATTTTCAATTTTTGTCTGTAGTTGCCGGCAACAGGCAATACTTTCCCCCAGTAAAAACCGTGATGAACAATCAATAAATCACAATGATTTTCAATTAAAAGTTTTATCGCTTCGAGGGATGCATCTACAGTGAACCCGATTTTTTTTACCGGCCGATCGTTTTCAACCTGTATGCCGTTTATTGCATAATCATTGATACACTCAGGATCAAGGACAGATTTTAAAAATTTATTTATTTCGTTAATATACATAATGTGCGATGATAATTTTAGTTAAATCATTAAACAATCTTATTTACATTTTATTTAACTAAAAAGGAATGCAGGTTTTTTATCAGATAATTTAATTCTTTTTCCAGATATTTCTTTAAAATGTCCTTGTTTTTATTAAAAGAATAAAATTTGTTGAAGTGCCCCAGTAAAATCTTTTTTTGCTTATCTTTTATTTCAAACAATAAATCCAGGAATTCAAAGACCTTATCGATGAAGTTTATTTCGAGCAAAAAAATAATTACTTCAAATAAAAATTTGGCGGGGTTTGAAAACTTGTTGGAATATTTGTTGAATAATTTCTTGGCGCTGACCATATTGTTCAAAACAATAAAATCTGCCGTCAACAGATAATAAAATTCCTCGGTTTTAAATTTAATGATGCAGTCTTCACAGATGGTTTCTGTTGTATGATACTTTTCGGTGAAGAATGAAATAAGCGCTTTCTGGTAGGATAAAATCTTTTCGATTTCATTTGAACTGATTTCATGGTCCTCAAGGAATAATTCCCAGCCGATGTTGTTAAATTTGGTTGCTTCTTCAAATTCTCCGAGCTTAATCAAACAATCTATTTTGTTTATTAGTGCTTCAATCGAACAGCTTACTTCGAATAGTTTGCCGTAAAAAAAGGAAGCCAGATTAACCTTGTTTGCCTCTTTTAAAGAGCCGGATAAAACCAGAAATTTTTCCTTTGAACTCAAATTGGAAAAATACTTAATGGATATGCCGCAATCAACTGCCATTTTTGTCAGATTATATCGCTTTTCATAATAATCGTATGTTTTATCTATTTCGGTAAAATCCATTTTACAAGAAAACTCCTAATTTATTATTATAATACAATAACAGAATTAATCAAATTTTTGTGATTATGTAATAAATTTTACTGATTAATTAAGCTTATATATTCATTATAACGGAAATTAAATCGTAAAAATAAAATTTTTTATAAATTTGTATTAATTAATTCCGAAAGACAGTCTTCTTTTAATATTTCCCCTGAAATACTTACTACGATGACCTTAATTTGTATTTTCCTTTTTGAATTATTTAATGCTTCTCTTGCAATTTGAACAAGACCGCTGCAACATGGGACCTGCATAATCATGACCGTTAATTCGGTAATTCCGGCATCTTCGATCATGCCTGTAATTTTTTTTACATAACTTTCCCTGTCCCTGTCAAGTTTTGGACAGGCAATGACAACAGATTTGTTTTTCATATGATCCTTATGAAAATCTCCAAGGCAATAACCTGTGCAATCCGCTGCCAAAAGGACACTTTTGTTTCTAAAATAAGGCGCTGCTGGAGAAACCAGATGAAGTTGTATTGGCCAATTTGTCAATTCCGACCTTCTTTTGCCCGCGCTGTTATTTGCGGAATGATTCTCGTTTTTTTCAATTGTCATTGCTTTTGATCCGGGGCAGCCTCCAGAGCGAGAAAAATTACCTTTATCCATGTTTAATTCATCTTTGGAAATATCAATATTATTTTCTGCCAATATTGCCTCAGCCTGCCGGAAATATTCCGTCTGGTTGTGTGAAACTAAATGTTTTAAATGGGCAATTATTGTATTTTTTCCATGCACCATTATATTTTTCATGACTTTTTTTTCATCATACTCTTCGGCTTCCCTTTCGACAATTGTTATGGCATTTTCGGGGCAGACACCTATGCATGCTCCCAGGCCATCACACAATACCTCACCTACAAGTCTTGCCTTGCCGTCTATTACCCGGATCGCACCTTCAGGGCACCCGTTGGCGCATAAGCCACATCCGTTGCATTTGCCTTCATTAATTTCTATTATTTGCCTGATTGCCATAAAATCTCCTCATTATTTATAGTGGTACCAAAATACCACTATTTGATTAAATAATTTCACTTAATTTTTTACTTTTCAACCCGGAATAAAGCTCGGTAAATAATTTTTTCTGTATATCAAACATGCATTCCTTAAAAGGGCAATCCTTTAAATTCAGGCTGCATTCTTCCAAAAAAATCTTACCCTCAAAAGCCTCTATAATATCCAAAATATAAATATTATCCGGATCGTGTTTCATGATAAAACCTCCGCCTGGCCCCCTGGTTGACTCAATATAGCCCAATTTTACAAGCCTTTGATGAATTTTTGCAAGATGATTCCTGCTTGCATTCAACATTTCGGCAACATCACCGGTGTTCATTTTTTTATCTTTAAATTTTGCAATTATTCCCAAACTATGCAAAGCAAGCAATGTTGCATCAGAAAATTTAATAATTGACTTCAATTTTAATTTTCCCGTTAATAGGTATTTAGATACCTAAATACCATATTTTTGCTCGAATTTATAATTTTTTATTATTAATTTACATTTTGCCTTGAAAGCATGTATTGATAAATAATAGCCAGAACTACACCCGCAAAATTTATCAAACTGTGCATCCAGATACAGACATTGACCGATTTGTTTTTATTCCGCTGAATTGATAAAAAAATACCTATTATAAAGGCATATATGACATTCGCAAATGAAGGAAGATGAAACAATCCGAAAAACAAGGCAACTATGATTATTTCCAGATTTTTTATTTTAATAAACCTTTTAATAAAATCCTGCAAGAACCCCCTGAACAGGATTTCTTCATAAACCGGCGCTATGATGATAATTATTGTTAACCACAAAATTATATTATACCCTGAGCTATGGCTGATATCTCCCATTAATTCCGTTAATGCCTTATTGGGCAGGACAAGATATTTTTTTAATTCTTCCGGAAGAGGTAAAAAATTTATTATCGAAACGGTAAAGGTCATGATCACCAGGGCCAGTCCGAAAGAAACTATAGCCGGCATCAGGGCTTTTCCCAGGCTATAAAACCAGTTTTCCCTGTTTATAAAATTAATTTTACTGCTTTTTGTTTTTTTTAAGATGTAAAACATAATAAAAAAAAAGGCATACATGATTAAAGAAGCGAGTAAAATTTTTTCATTTAATAAAGCGTTGATTACTCCGCTTTTATTTGAATGCCTGTTTGAAATTTCAATTATATTCAGGGTGATTGCGGAAAACAGTATCGGCATGATTAAAAAACCGAGGAAAAAAACCAATCCTCTTATTTTTATGAATATCCTGAGCAAGAAATGTTTCCCTATTTTCATAATATAGAATTAATCCCCGCATAGGCTCCCACACTTATAAATCTGTCTGTGACACCAAGATTTTTCGGCCTGTACCTGATAGACAATCTTACCATATTGTCTTTTTCCGTATATTTTAAATCATAGATGGTTATCGGATCTCCTACAGCAATATTTAAATCCAGATTAAACATACTGTTAAATATTCCCTTGTATAATTTTTTTGTGATATATTTTTTAAAAAAACCGTTTTTTTCATAATATTCCAGCCCTATGCCAAATACAAGTGTAACTATGTTGCCTTCGGTGTCCATATTGAAAATTTTTTCAACCGGCATATAGGGCCTTTCTTCAAGCCTTACAATCCTGTCGACTATTTTGTTGTCCCTTTCCGTCTCAATATTTATTAATCTCGGGTAACTGCTCCAGGCTAAAAGTGACTGTGCGTCTTCCACGCTTTTTACCTCCTGCCCGTCTATTTTAACAAGACGGTCGCCAACCTCTATTCCCGCTTTACTTGCGGGGCTGTCAGGCATTACATAATAAAATTTAACCTGCTTGTCTTCTTCATATATACCCGTTCCGATCCAGCACCTTTTTACTTCTCCGCCTTTATAAAGAGCCGTAATTGTTTTTCTCACCCATTCAAAGGGTATTGCAAAATTAAGGTTTTGAAAATTCGGGATGCCGGCAAATACTATTCCGATTACCTGCCCGTTATTATCAATCAACGGCCCTCCGGAATTACCGGGATTTACAGCTGCATCTATCATAAAACATCTTCCAAGCTGAAACGCATTGATATCCTTGTTGGAAATAATGCCCGATGTTAATGTATACTGAATACCGAGGGGGTTGCCTATCGTATAGATTTTATCACCTACAGAAACATCCATGGAACGACCCAAGGTGAGATAATTTTTACTTTTGAACGGAACCTTCAACAGTGCTATATCAAAAACCTTGTCATATCCAACCACTTTTGCCACAAGGGGCGGACCTTCCGGTTTATCCCTTGTAAAAACCTTAACTTCCGAATATCCCTTATATTTCGGATCAACATTATCCGCAATAACATGGTGGTTGGTCAATATGTATCCATTTCCATCAATAAAAAAGCCCGTTCCGAGTGATTTGTCATAGAATTTCATCCCGTTTCTGACATTCATGCCCTTGTCAAGCACAACAACCACTACGGATTTCATCAACTCTTCAAAATCAAGATTTTTGTACTTCAGCATGGATTCTTTCAAATCATTTAACTCAGGATGATCCTTAAGTAAATCAGGATATATCCTGGAATATTTGCCCAATTCATACAAAAAGACATTCCTTGATTTATTATCAGCCTGATATTTGAGCAAATTAAATATAAAATCATCATTGACAAGTTTTAAATCGGCCATTTGTTCTTTTGTGTCAATTTTTGTAAAGATATCGGCTGTTTGATCCTGAGATGCCGATAATTGATCATAAATTGAAGATAAAGGAACAGCCGAGTCTTTGCCCATGGCTTTTAAGCTTAAAGAATAATTTATTGCTTTCTGGTATTTTTTTTCTTTTATATAATTATTAATTTTATCATTCATTCTATTGATTATTTCATCCATAAATTGGTCGGCTTTTTTATATTCTTTGCTGTCTTCGCTATAATGATTCATGAACCGCACGGTTTCTATATAAGCCTCGAAAAGATCAATCTTGTCCCTGTCCAAATTATGCTTTATGTTTTCCACGCCTCCTTCAAATTCAATAACCTGCTGGGTGTCATTTTTAACTTTATCATTGTTTTTGTCAGGCATAACCTGTCCCATAAGACTTTTGCAGGAAAAGAAAAAAATAAAAATTGTTAATATGAAAGGAATAAATCTATTCACAATGCACCTTCTTGTAAATTATTCAGACAAATCAAATAAATACATTTTACCGTTAATAATAAAAATTTTATAATTTAAGCCTTCGCCTTTTATAACGCCGTTTTTAAATATCTTCTTTATACCCTTATAAACAAATATTCCGGAAATTGATTTAGTGTCCTCGATCATAATTGAGTCAGGCTTTGACAAATTGTCAATATTCCTGGAAGAAATAATATTCCATCTGTTTTTTTCAGATACTGACGATATATTATATTCTTTTAATAAAATTTTTTTATTATTGCCCAATTTATACATTTTTTTTACACCATCGATGATCTCTACCGAGTAATCATAAATTTTATCAAAATTCACATCAAAATAATAAACCACATTTTTATTTTTATATTCGATTATTTTTGTCTCAAAAATACCATCCAGGTCATTATCCCAATACTTTTCTGTCCTGTCTTTATAAAAATATTCCATATAATCATATAAATCATAACTGTCATCCGTTTTATATTTAATGTATTCCGGCTTTCCTTCATTAAATTTTTCATAAAATTCATAAATCCCGTTTTCATTCAAATCCTTGAAAGATTCGTTTAATTTATCATCCTTGTAAAAATCCCTTTCCTCAAAGAAATTATCATTATCCCGGTCATAATCGACATAAACGATTTTTGCATCAGAAAGTTTTTCAATTGAATGAACATTAATAAATTTTTCCTTCATTACAATTAATTTTTTTATTCTGTCAAAATCCGGTCTTATCAACTCGCCAGGAGACGGATAATATTCGGATTTTATCATATAATCCGTACCGGTTTTATTATCATTCGAATAATATTCTATCGAATCCAGAGATTGATCATTATGATTAAAGACAAATTTCGAATAATCGGAATTGCTTTTATTATAAAGATAAAACCCGTTTAATTTCCCGTCATCAAAATAATCTGTCTTGTATTCATAAACACCATCCTGGTTCGAATCAACAATATTTTCAATTAAAACACCGTTTTTATACCTGAATAATTTTTCCCACCTTGCGTCATCATCCTCATCCAGGTATCTTTCGCCGGAATAATTCAGATAGTCCTTTTTCAATCCCACATTATTATCGATTATTTGTGACAGCCTTTTATCATTTATCAAATAAACCGATAAATAATCATTTTGCCCGATTGAATTCCATTCTTCCAGTAAAGCAACAATCTGCCCTCTGGCCAAATATCTGTTTTTTGCAAGAAGATTGTATAAAATTTTTTTCCTGTATTTTGTCGAAATATCATTGTTTTTAGCAAGAGTTGAATATTCATCAAAAACGGAATTTAAATTTCTGGCAGAATAATAATAAAGCGCCTTTAAATATAATAATTTTTCCCTGGAATAATAATTTGAATTCAATGCATTATACCTGTTTAAAAATGCCCTAAAATCTAATTTTGAATATAAAACATCAAACAATAAAGAATAATAATCATAATCGGGATTGTCAAATAATTCCCTGCCTGCCTCTATTGCAGGGACAATCTGTTTGATCAGGGCTCCATTGCCGGAATCAAACAACATCTGAATATATTCATGAAAATCAGAATCCGTTATCCTGTCCCTGTACAGCAGGAGCTTTTTGAATGCATTATTTGACTTGTCAAACGACCGTACATTTTTATAAACCTCTGCAGTATTTTTAATCAAAAAATATTTTTCTACAAGAAAAGAATTATCGAGGTTCAATAAAATTTTATCGGCATTAATTGATTCGATATCATATAGTTTGGAAGTCTTGTCTATTACCAGGTTATCAATATAATAGTACTCGGGAAAATTCAATGAGTATTCTTTCGCTTTTTGCAGGGTATCATGTGCCGCGCCGAATTCATTGTTATTATAGAATGAATAGGCTTTTTCTATATAAAATTTGGCCATGCCCTGGTCCTGGGAATAAAGAGGCGGCATTTGGTTTATTAAAACAAGAAAAATGACAGAAACAATTATTTTTTTTATTGGCATATATATATTTTATAAAATCTTTTTATATTTTACAAACTCTTTTGACTTTATTAATTAAATCAAGTGCATCTTCACGTTTTTGAGCCTCGGCAAAAATCCTGATAATCGGCTCCGTGTTGCTTTTCCTGAAAAGCACCCATTTATCATCAAAATCTATCCTGATTCCATCCTGGGTATCAATTTTTTGATCCTTGAATTCAACTATGATATTTCCAAGAATATTGGAATATGCGATTTTTTCCGATGAAATTTTGTCTTTTACAAGTATATATTTAGGCAATTCGTCGACAATTTGCGACAGCTTCTTTTTCTCTTTCGCAAGCATTTCCAGTATAAGAGCAATACCAACCAGAGAATCCCGGCATTTATTCATTTCCCTTAAAATAACACCGCCGTTGCCTTCGCCGCCGATTTTTGAATTTATTTTTTCCATCTTTTCGGTAACATTAATTTCTCCCGTGGGAACCCGGTATACTTCGCATTGATGCTTCCTTGCAATATCTTCAATTATGCGGGAAGTGCTCAGATTTACAACTACATCGCTTTTTTTGTGTTTCGACAAATAATGATTAATGCATAATGCAAGCGTTAATTCTTCAGACAAAACCTCACCTTTTTCATCTGCAAGAACGAGCCTGTCTGCATCAGGGTCAAGGGCAAAGCCTATATCTGCGCTGTTTTCCCTCACTGCCCTGGAAAGCATTGAAAGATTTTCGGGTTTAGGTTCCGGGGGATGGGCAAAAATGCCGGTCGGCTCCTCATTTATGGACACCGGTGAACAGCCCGCTTTTTTTAAAAATTCAACAGTATGATAGCCGCCGGCACCGTTCACCGAATCAAGCGCAACCTTGAAATTCGCTTTTTGAATTGAATGGATATCTACAAAATCCAGCAGCCTGTTTATATGCTTGCCGGCTATATTATCATCACCTTTATATTTGCCAATTTTTTTATAATTGACAAATTTAAATTTTTTATTCTCATACACTTTTGTTAATTCA
>JBJKSS010000184.1:0-3638 GCA_046703745.1 Spirochaetota bacterium | reverse complement strand
GATCAGGGTATCAATATCGAAAAATGCCGAGCTATTACAGTGGCTGACACCTATAGAAATTGTTATACCGTCGAGTCCGGCACTTAAATGATCGAGTCTTTCATTTTCAATTACTTTCCTGATTCTTTCGGACAGAATATATGCATTTTCACTGCCTGTCTGGGGAAGCATGATGATGAATTCCTCACCACCGAACCTTGCTGGCATGTCGGAAAGCCTTAAATTCGATTTTATGACATGGGAAACCATTTCAAGTATCTTGTCACCGGTCAAGTGCCCGAATTTGTCATTCACGGCCTTGAAAAAATCGATATCGATCATTAAGAGAGAAAGATCGATATCGTACCTTTTGACCCTGCCGAGCTCTTCGGACAATCTCATCCGGAAATAATTCATATTGTACAATTTTGTCTTGTAGTCGGTTATCGACCTCTTGTAGTTGAAGTTATTCTGGAAAGACGCCGATACGAATTTCATCAGCCTGTCTATGTACCGCAGCTCCTTCTCGGAATAGGCGCTGGCCGTTATTTTCTGTCCGATGATCAAAAACCCGTACACACCGTCCAGCCCGAACATGGGCACGATTATCTCCGGGTTAAGCGGCAGGAATATATCGGTCAACTTCCTGTTATCAAACATGTTTTCAAATGCCGAGAACGTAATTGTTGACGGTGAAAGGGAAAAAAATTTTTTATAAGGCTCAAGCGATTCTATATCGATATCTATATTGACCGGCAGCATGTTTTTGTAGCTTATTATATTGGTTTTATGTATATCGATCTCATCCTGGAGAACAAACGAAAAATACGAAGGAATGAATTTGTCAATCATCAGGTTAATGACGTAATTTACCAGCTCCATGGTCGACTGTATTTTAAAGAGTTCGAATACTTTCTTCAAAAGCTCCTCGAGACTGACGATTTCATCCTGAAGAAACTGGAGATTATCGAGTATCCCTATGTCTTTCAACAGGTCATAATGATTGATTATCTCGGGATTGGAATTAATTTTCTTGAAATATTCAGGTTCCATGATTTAATGATACAATAAAAAAATTCAATTATGAATTAATTATAAAATAATTAATTAAATTAATAAATTTCCAGCTTCCTGTGGCTGAAAGCTTTCCTGCCTTCCGCATAATCCGCCACGATGTCGCCGTGCCCCTCGAGGACATATTTATAAATAACCAGTCCTTCGAGCCCGACAGGCCCCCTGGCATGGATCTTGTTCGTGCTTATGCCGACTTCCGCACCGAAGCCGTACCTGAACCCGTCTGAAAACCTCGTGGAACAGTTTACCATCACCGAAGACGAATCAACCATTGCCTTGAACAATTCTGCACTTTTCTCATTCCCCGTCACAATGCCGTCCGTGTGGCTCGAGCTGTATGTGTTGATGTGATCGATGGCTTCATCGATGCTGTCCACTATCCTGACAGAAAGTATATAGTCCAGGTATTCGCTTTTCCAGTCATCCCCGGTCGCCTCTTCGATACCGGGGAGAATTCGCCGTGCTCTCTCATCGCCTTTAAGCCTGACCTTTTTTTTATCCATTTCATTCTTGAGCACCGCAAGGAATTTTTCCGCTATATCAGCGTGAACGATGAGCGTTTCAAGCGCATTGCACACTGCGACGTACTGTGTTTTGGAATCAACCGTGATCCTTACTGCACTGTCCATATCCGCGTCCCTGTCAATGTACAAATGACATATCCCGTCCGCATGGCCCAGCACGGGTATCGAAGAATTTTTCTGGATGTATTTCACGAATTCGTTTGAGCCCCTGGGAATTATCAGGCTGATGTATTTGTCGTATTTGAGAATCGCCGCAACATCCTCCCTTGTTTCTATAAGAAAAACATTGTCCGCAAAACGCCCATCAACCGAAGTAATCGAATCAATCACGATTTTTGCAAGCAGCCTGTTTGTAGCAAGCGCCTCTGCTCCGCCCTTGAGAATGCAGCAGTTTCCGGATTTTATGCAGAGGCTCGCTATCTGCACCAGTGCATCGGGCCGTGACTCGAAAATTATGCCGATTACGCCGATCGGTACCGAAACCTTTGTCAACACGAGTCCTTCGTCAAGCTCGGTTTTCAGAAGCAGTCTGTTGACAGGGTCTTCAAGATTCACCAGGTCATTCAGTCCCCTGATCAGACCGGCGATCTTTTTTTCATCAAATTTTAGCCTGTCGACAAGGGGCTGAGCCAGGCTGCTTTTAACGGCATTGTACAGGTCGATCCTGTTGGCTTCGACTATATCTGCGCTGTGTTTTTCGAGATTTTCCGCTATTCTCAAAAGCGCCCTGTTTTTTACGTCTGTTTTGAAGTTGGCCGAAACAGTCGAGGCTTTTTTCATCTTTATTAATATTTCTTTCAGATCCATAATATTTCCCGGATTTATCTTGTAATGAGCTGGTCCCTTTCCGGGCCAACCGATATATATTTTATCGCCACGCCGGTGAGCTCTTCGATTTTCAATACATAATTTCTTGCATTCTCCGGCAGGTCGTCAAAGTTCTTGATTCCTGTTATATCTTCATTCCACCCAGGCATTGACAAATACTCCGGCTTTACCCTGGACAAGTATTGCGTTGTGGGAAAATCGTTTAAAATTTTGCCGTCAATATTGTACCCGGTGCAAATCTTCAGTTCATTCTGCCCGGACAAAACATCGAGAAGGGTCAGTGCCACTTCTGTGGAATGCGTAATGTCACAGCCGTACCTGCTTGCAACGGCATCGAACCAGCCGATCCTCCTGGGCCTGCCTGTGCTTGCGCCGAATTCCCTGCCCTTTTCCCTGATCCGGTCTGCCGTTTCATCAAAAAGCTCGGTGCAAAACGGCCCCTCTCCCACGCAGGTGGAATACGACTTCATCACCCCTATTATTCTTCTGATCGAATAAGGCGGTATGAAACATCCGCTTGATGCAAATCCCGGGTTGGGCGAGCTCGATGTCGTATAAGGATAAATGCCGAACTCTATGTCCCTCAACGCACCGAGCTGTCCTTCGAGAAGTATCTCCCTGTCCTCTGTCAGTGCTTTTTTCAAGACCGGAATCGGATTGCCGATGTATTCCTTCAGGAGCTCTCCGTATTTATGGCCCCATTCGACCATTTCATCAAGGTCTACTTCAGGCTTGTTGTAAATCTTCCTTATTATCTGGTTTTTTATATCAAGATTGCTCTTAAGTCTTTCACGTAAATAATCTTTGTTCAAAAGGTCCCCGGCCAGAATGCCGATCTTGAGGTACTTGTCGCTGTAGACCGGGGCGATCCCTTTTTTTGTCGAACCGAATTTCCTGTCGCTCAGCCTCTCCTCCTCATACGAATCCAGCAGTATGTGGAAAGGAAATATTACATGGCTTCTTTCGGAAACCATGAGGTTCACCCTGTGATTCACGGCTTTCTCGATCGTGCCGAGCTCCTCGACCAAAGCCTCAACATTGACGACCGCACCGTTGCCGATGATATTGGTCACATCCCTGTTGAATACACCCGAAGGCAGAAGATGCAGTGCAAATTTGCCATACCGGTTGATTACAGTGTGGCCCGCATTGTTGCCGCCCTGATTCCTGCTCACAAAATCGGGTTTCTCGGCGTAAATATCCACGATCGGGCCCTTGCGTTCTTATGCCCAG
>JBJKSS010000183.1:0-4290 GCA_046703745.1 Spirochaetota bacterium | reverse complement strand
GTTTGATTCAAGTGGATGGACAGAAGATACGCCAAGCAGGAATATCAATAAACAGATTATTCTTGTTGTTTTCATAACATATATGTCCTTTTTTTTAATTCTCTAAGTTGAAGAATATCATTAGTTTTTTATGTTGATAACAAATATTACAGCCTGTTTATAATTTTGTGGAATGAAGTCAATAAAAAGCGGAATTAAGGAAGCTAAACGTCATTTTAAGCCGGTATAAAGCATTGTTAAACGGCGCCCTGCCAAGAAAGTAGAAAAAAGTCTGAAAAATATAGAATCTACCGGTTGAATGAAAATGTGTTTTATTTGTATAATTTTTTAAGGAATAATTATAAGTATTCTTGGCAGTAATAATAATCGGAGCTTATCGGCCCGGATCATTCCGCAAAAAAACGGTTCCTGTGCCGGCAGTATCGTTTTTATAAAAATCAGAAACAAGGTTTTGTAAAAAATAATTGTTTTATAAAATATGCTTCCGGCAGGAGCATTAAAATTAATAATGATGCGTTTTTTAAGGAAAAATTATGATAGGCAGAATTTTAATCAAAGTGTTTTTTTGCTTTTCCCTGTTGTTTGCGATGCCTTACGCAGTGTCATCCGCTTCAAGTTATGACAAGGCGATATTTGCCGGCGGATGCTTCTGGTGCATGACAGAACCTTTTGAAAAACTGCCCGGCGTTTTCAGGGTGGTATCGGGTTACACCGGCGGCACAGGCATTGATCCCACTTACGATGACTATGCTGAAAAAGGCCACGTGGAAGCGGTAGAGGTTACCTATGATCCGGCCCTTGTAACCTATGACGAACTTCTGAATGTTTACTGGAGGCAGATCAATCCGACGGATTCCGGCGGACAGTTTTGCGACAGGGGGCCGCAGTACAGGCCGGTTATCTTCTATTTTAACGATAAACAAAAGGAACTTGCAGAAAAATCCGAAGAGAAGCTGGGAAAATCAGGAAGGTACGACAAACCACTTACCGTAGAAATCACCAGGGCTTCGGCGTTTTATGCTGCCGAGGAATACCACCAGGATTATTACAGGAAACATCCGCTCAAATATAAATATTACAGGTTCAATTGCGGAAGGGACCAGTATCTTGAGAAAATATGGGGGAAGGCCATGAAGAATGACGACCCGATGCCGGCTGATTATTCAAACTATAAAAAACCCGATAAGGCCGAGCTGAAAAAAATGCTTACTCCGCTTCAGTACAAGGTGACCCAGGAAAACGGCACAGAGCCGCCGTTTAACAACAAATATTGGGATAACGACAGGCCGGGAATTTATGTTGATATAGTTTCAGGCGAGCCGCTCTTCAGCTCCACGGACAAATTCAAGTCAGGTACCGGATGGCCCAGTTTTACAAAGCCCCTGGAGCCAGGGAACATTGTCGAAAAGGTCGACAAGTCATTTTTCATGACGCGGACCGAAGTAAGGAGCCGACATGCAGACTCACATCTCGGTCATGTGTTCAACGACGGGCCTCCTCCTACCGGGCTGCGTTACTGCATGAATTCCGCTGCATTGAGATTCATTCCCAGGGAAGACCTGCAAAAAGAAGGATACGGCAAATACCTGCCGTTATTTGAAAAAGAACCCGGCCGCTAAACGGGGTTTGATTACAATTGTATTAATGATACCGGTTAAGCAAAAGCAGAAAAAAAGTATTGACATAAGTCTGTTTGGCGGTGAAGAGGCAAAAATAAAAAAGTGGTTTTCATGAAAGGATTGATTTTTCCTTTTTCAGATTCACGTTTTATTGCGTGGATTTTTCTATTTGCAGGTCTGGCCCTTTCATTTCTTGTCTGGTTTTTCAGCGGGAAAATTTCATTTTTAACTTCGGTGGCCGGCCCTGTAATAAGCTTATTGCTGTTCGGCGGCATCATGATTTTTGCAGGATACAGGAGAAATATCCATGCGGTGACTGAAAAGGATTCTATCCTGGCCGCACTGATGAACCGGTCTTCAATTGCAATAATAGTGAGGGACATCAACGGTGTCATAACGGACTGGAACACGGGTGCAAGGAAACTCTACGGATATGCTGCCGCGGAGATGAGGGGCAGGAAAATACCGTTCAATCTGCCTGTTGGATTTGCCGGAAAGATACAGTATGATAAAACAGATCCGGCCGGCACGGATGTCATGGAACATTATGAAACCGTTATCTGCAGGAAGGACGGCAAAAGCGTCTATGCAGGGATAGATAACTGGTCCGTGAGGAATGAGTCAGGAAAAATCACGGGCTACTTGACCGTTTTAAACGACATAACAGGCCGGATACAGACTGAAAAAAGGCTCTTGCAGGAAAAGTTGTATTCGGATTCCATCATCAACAGCATGCCGGGAATATTCTGCATCCTTGATGAAAAAGGGAACCTGAAAAAATGGAACAGTAACTTTGAAAGAACCACCGGCTGCATGCATGATGTATTGCCGGACATGAAGGCATTCAACGTTATGTGTATCGAAAACAGTGTGTTTGTTGAAAACAGGATCATGCTGGCATTCAAAACGGGCAGCGAGGCCGTCGAAGCCGTGCTTTTGGCAAAAGATTCCATGAAGTATTATTATTATTTTACCGGCGTAAGGACAGTGATAGAGGAATGCCTGTACCTGCTTGTCACCGGCACTGATATAACCGAACGCAAGGTTATGGAAAAATCCCTGATGATAAAAAATCTTGTCTTCGATTCATCGATCGCAGCAAACTGTATAATGGATGAGAAGGGCAGGATAATACAGGCAAACGCCAGGTTCATAGAACTCTGGGGATATCATGGGAGGCACGAAGTGCTGGGAAAATCCAGCCTTGATTTCTTTTTTCGCAGGGAAGACGCCGCCGGGATTGATGCCACACTTAAGGAAAACGGTGAATGGGAAGGGGAATACACCGCAAAAAAGAGGGGCGGAGATCTTTTTTTTGTCCGCGGTCATGCAAGTATACTGAGGAATGAAAACGGCGAAGTCATGGGCTTTCAGTCTTCTGTCATGGATATAACGGAGCAGAGAAAAGCCGGAGAGGTGCAAAAACGACTTGCAGCGATTCTTGAGGCATCAGGTGATACCGTGATAATTGTAGATATTAATGGCAAAATACTGTATCTCAACAATGCGGGAAGAATGCTTCTCGGTCTTGCCATGGATCAGCAGGCCGAATCCTTCACACTGGTTGACTTCATCCCCGAGTTTCTGAGATCAGTTATCATCAATGATATTTTGCCCTGTCTGGTTAAGAACGGATCCTGGACAGGTGACATCATCCTGGTAAACCTGGAAGGCAGGGAAATCCCTGTCTCCATTACCGGTGTGGCATACGGCGAGAAGGCATCGGACACCAAATATGCAGCTCTTATCATACGGGACATAACGGAGCAAAAAAGAACGGAATACGAGATACGCAAGTTGAATGCCGTGCTGAAGGATGCCAACCGGGAGCTTTCAAATTTTGCCTATTCGGTTTCCCACGATCTTCGTTCGCCGATCAGGGGCATTGACGGCTGGAGTCTTGCCTTGCTTGAAGATTACGGGGGTATTCTGGACGATCATGCAAGGGAATACATAAATACGATAAGATCGGAAACAGGGCGTATGACTCAGCTTATCGATGCCTTACTTGAACTGTCAAAGGTCGGCAGAGTTGAAATGAAAACCGGGGCATTCGACATGAGTCGTGCCGCAAGTGAAGTTTCCGCGGAGCTCTCCGGACAAAATCCCGCAAGAAAAGTTTTGTTTAACATCCAGCCCGGCATGATTGTCGAGGGTGAAAAGACGCTTCTTTTGTCCATGTTAAGGAACCTTCTGGAGAATGCATGGAAATACACCCTTAAATGCGAGACGGCGACGATTGAATTCGGCAAATTCATCCGGGAAGGAAAGACGGTTTATTACATCAGGGACAACGGCGCGGGTTTTGACATGGCACTGGCGGACAGGCTCTTTACGCCTTTTGCCAGGCTTCACCGCCAGGAAGATTTTCCGGGCATGGGCATCGGGCTTGCCACGGTACAGAGGATAATAAACAGGCACGGCGGCAGGATATGGGCAGAGGGGAAACCGGGGGAGGGAGCGACTTTCTATTTTTCAATCTGATCGATTAAAAATACGGAGCGTTGCATGAGAAGCGGGAATGTTTTGCTGGTCGAGGATAATCAGAGTGACATAAATCTCATCAGGAGAGAATTCAGGATGAAAAATATGTCGGATGAGCTTCGGGTCATAAGGGACGGCAAGGAGGCCCTGGATTATATCTTTTGCACCGGGCGGTATTCCTCAAGGG
>JBJKSS010000182.1:0-2857 GCA_046703745.1 Spirochaetota bacterium | reverse complement strand
TGTGTCATCAGGGAAGGCAGGCAAAATATTTTTTTTGATTCTCATTGGTTCTTTGTTGCTGTGCTGCAAAGATAAATCTTTTCATTTAGAGATGGCGCTCGTTGAGTCCGGCTCATTCAACATGGGGAACGATTCGGGCGTGAATAATGAAAAGCCTGCCCACAAAGTCGTACTTACCGGATCATTTTACATGAGTAAATATGAAATAACTTATGACCAGTATGACTCTTTTTGCGATGAAACAAAAAGATATAAAAAGCCTGACAAAGGATGGGGCAGAGGTAAGAGGCCCGCTATATATGTAAGCCTGTATGATGCGATTGCATTCTGCAACTGGCTGAGCAGGAAAAACGGCCTTGTTCCCTGCTATTTTAAACAGAATAATAAATGGACGTGCAATTTTAATGCCGATGGTTTCAGACTGCCGACCGAGGCCGAATGGGAATATGCAGCCAAAGGCGGGGCAAAAAGCCGCGGATACGTGTACAGCGGCAGCAATGATCCAGGTGAAGCTGCCTGGTACAGGGATAATTCAAATGGAATGACCCACCCGGTCGGAGAGAAAAAACCCAACGAGCTGGGATTATTCGACATGAGCGGGAACGCTGCGGAGTGGTGCTGGGACGGATTTGAGGGTGATTTTTATAAAAAATCTCCGGAGGCCGATCCGGTTGCAAAGTCGTACTGGATGACGGTAAAGCGCGGCGGCAGCTGGAAAGGGAGCGCTTTAAGCCTGACCAATACTTTCAGGAATTCCGATTATCCGCTTCCGGATATTGCGGATGAAATCGGGTTCAGGGTGGTAAGGAATAAGGATAAATAACGGCCGAAAAGACAGGGGAACGCAAAATGCAAATCAGAAAGATGAAAAAAAAGGATGTGCCGCATCTGGCCGATCTGGTGTTTATCTACAAGCGGGAGATAAACCCGGATTTTGAGGAATCAAAAAAAGAATTAATAAAACGAGCCCTGGCTGGCGCCATAGAAGAAAAGAATACCTGGGCGCTTGTCTGTGTGAATTCCGAAGGTTCGCTCGCCGGCTATGTCATCTTTCATGTTGTGAATTATCCGATGATAGCGGGAAGAGAAGTTTATGTTTCGGATCTCTTGATAGATGAAAACAAAAGGGGAACAGGAGCCGGCCGCAGCTTAATGCAGGAAGTGGAGCGGTTTGCCAGAGAAAACAAATGCGCAAGGATCATGCTTAACAACCCGAAAGAATCTGAAGGATACAAAAGAAGTTTTTACAGGAAACTGGGTTTTGCCGAGAGGCTCGTTTTTGCAAATTTCGTCAAGCCCCTGGAATAAATCATGTTTTTTTACTTTAAGGAAACAAGGGGTTGCAACCCCTTGTTTTCCCCGAAAAGTGACTGTATCCGCATTTTGAATAAAATAATGCTTTACAAATATTCCCGCATTTTAATATAATTATCTTCATGGATGAAACGTGCAAATATAACAGCAACCTGGGAAAACGTCTGGGCAATTTTAAACGCGTCGAAGTAATGAGTCTTTCATACCAGGGCAAATCCCTGCCCATCAAATCGAAAATCACCCTTGGCAGGGACAGGAAAAACAAGGTGGTGCTTGATGACAATCTTGCATCGAGGTTTCATGCCCTGATCCAGAAAATCAAGGATGCCTATTTTATCAAGGATCTTAACAGCACCAACGGCACGCTCGTAAACGGCTGTGAGGTGCCGAAAGACAAGTATGTAAAGCTTTACAAAAACGATGTTGTCAAAATCGGCAGGACGGAGCTTATAATCCAGTGAATCATTCAAACAGGAACATTATATCCTCCCTTGTCAATGATTTGAAAAAATTCATATCCTCGGCTATCAGGTTGTTAAAGATGCTCTTTTTTTTCTCCTGCAATATGAGCATTTTTTCCTCTATGGAATTTTTTACTATAAGTTTGTAGACAATCACTTTTTTTGTCTGGCCGATCCTGTGGCTCCTGTCAATTGCCTGGTTTTCAACGGCGGGGTTCCACCAGGGATCGAAGATTATTACATAATCCGCGCTTGTGAGATTTATCCCGACGCCCCCGGCCTTGAGGCTTATGAGAAACAGTTTTACTTCGTCATTTTCCTGGAAATTTTTTATCTCCACCGCACGATCCTTCACCGAGCCGTCGATGTATGAATATCTTACCTTACGTTCATCGATATACGGCTTGAATTTGTTGAGCACCCTGACGAACTGGGAAAATATCAACGCCTTGTGCCCGCCGTGCAGGATTTCTCCAAGAAGGAATTTCATCGCCTCGAATTTGCATGAGGAAACATTTTCGTATTCATCGTCAATAAGCGACGGGAAAAGGGCGGCCTGGCGCATTCTCAAAATGCCCTTGAAAATTTTCATTGCATTGTTGTCTTCATAGAATTGCTCGAAATTTTCTGCAAGCTCTCCCCTGAAAAAATCCTTGATCGTATTATAGTAATTTTCCTGATCTTTCTCCATCTCGCAGTAATGGATTATTATTTCCTTTTCCGGCAGTTCCTTCGCGACGTCCTCTTTTTTTCTCCGCAGAATGAACGGATGAATGTTCCGGCGAAGGTCATCGAACCTCTCATATTCGCCGTCCTTCTCTATGCGGTAAGTGAACCTTTCGTTAAATTCCCTGATGCTGCCGAGGAGCCCGTGGTTCAAAAAATCAAACTGCGACCATAGTTCGGAATAATTGTTTTCTATCGGCGTGCCCGAAAGCGAGAGCTTGTTTGAAGCCTGGATGAGTTTTACGACCTTGAATGAAAGCGATTTGTAATTCTTGATGTACTGCGCCTCGTCGAGAATGATATAGTTGAATTTATAATCACCGAAAATTTTTAAGTCATTACGAAGAGTATGATAG
>JBJKSS010000181.1:0-3506 GCA_046703745.1 Spirochaetota bacterium | reverse complement strand
TACTACTGCCGCTATGATCGCCGGAGAAATCCGCGGGTATGCGGTGAATCCGCAGTTAATGCATTTTTTTGCCCTTTCATGGGGTTCAAAATCCATCCTGCCGCCGCACTTGCCGCAAAACATATTGTTTCGTGACCAATTCATCAAATGATATGCCCTTCCTGCAAGGAAAAACCATTCATCGTCCATTTTCGTAACAATTCCCCTTATGCCGGTCAGGGTGTATTCATTATTCAACGGTTTTTCGGATAATTCTGCTGTGAAGCATGGAAGACCATCCAGAGTACCGAAAAATTGCGTATTATAACGGTTAATACTGCCCGGCATATTCACATCATACAGCGGGATACTTAAATTACCTTCGTTTTTTACAAGAAGGCTGTCGTTGAAGAAAAAAAAGCAATAACTGCTGTCAGGGATGTTTTCAGTTAGTTTATATCCGGGTTCAAAAATCATGATTGTATTCCTTGTATTGGAGTGTTTATCATTTTAACCGCACAGAATCAATATGTAATTTTAATCCCGATGGGATCGGGATTAAGTAGATTTTGAATTGAAAAAATTTGTTATTATATTTTCGTAGTCTATCGGTATGGTCGATTTGTCCAGCAGGATACCCAGTGAAGTGAGGTATGATGTCCCTTCTATCATGTCATATCTTACAACCGTTCCCTCAACATTGTCTATGTTATAGTTTTTTTCGAAGGAAAGCCTTATTACGACCTTCTTGTTCAAATATTCATCGCCGCTTCCCGGCGTTATGATGTTCATACCCGAGTAAGATATGTCCTTGATCATGCATTTTCGCGACACTTCATTGCAAGTAACTATGCCTATATTGTCTACGAGTTTCAGTTTTTTTATGCTTTCCGGGCTCAGGTTTATCCTTTCTTCCTTCCTTTTGTTTTCCGTTGTATTGATTCTCAGGAATTCCCCGAGCAGTATGATCAAATTGTCGCTGGGCCTTCTGGAGTATTCAATGTACAGGGGGATGTAATCTTTCCCGATATTTTCATTGTTATAACTGATCTGTGCATATATCAGGATTGAGACAACTTTATTGAAATCGGGGGTAAAAAAGAGTTTTAACAGAACACTTTTTTTCTTTTTATCGGATACACCGCCTTTTAAGAGCTCAAAATCATTTTTATGAATGAAAATTTTGGAGTTAAGCATTGATATGGATGTGACCACCACGGGTATCTTGTTATTGTCAACTAACATGGTGTTTTTTGACTGGAGGAACCCGATTTTCCTGCATATCTCCCGCGTAAGTGTAATGCTGGCCTGGCAAAAATTAAAATAATAATCATCAATTTTATTTTTAGTATAAATTGAATTACTCACTATGGAGTATAATGTATTTTCCTGTTTATCAATCATATCAAGCTGTTATTAATTATAAAACAATTGTTTCAAAAAGAGAAACATTTATGAAAAAAAATAAATTATTTGCAGATGAAGCAAAATTATTCAAAAAGGATCAGGCATTGATACCTGCAACAAGCAGTTTGCCGTCTTCATAATATAACCTTACCTTCCTGGGCATTCCCATTTTTTTCCACAATGAACTGGGCATGGATATTTTTTCATGTTCACATGTATTGCTTAGAATAATATTGCCGTTAAAAAAATCATTTTCCCCTGTGTTAAAGACCTCCACTGTTGTGTTGCCGAAAATTTTAACAGGGTATTTTGTGTTCATTAACCCCAGGTCAAAACCCGTATTCGGATGTATTATCAGATCGGTCTTGAGATACAGATCTGATATAACATCCAGTTCTTCAGTATTTTTCATGAATCATCCTTATTGGTATAAATCAGTAATTATTCTATTATATGTGAATGGATTATTCAATCAAAATTTATTTTATTATTGCAATTTTGTTAAATAAAAATCAGTAATAATCGTCAAGCAGGTCATAAATCCGGAAAAACAGGGAAAACTGTTTTCCGAATTTCATTATGGCCATCAATATATTGCTGAAACCCGGCACTTTAATCTGGTCGAGATTTGAAATCGATGATGTATCCAGTTCGTTGTTTTTTATAAAATTTGTCAGCAGATTGTTCATGCTCCATAGTGCATTGTACAGTTCATCAATGATGTCATGGGCATCCTCGTTAATATCGATGATAGTGTTCTGAAGGGTCTGGGTGTATTCAACCTCTGTCTCGGTTATTTTTATAAAAGTATTGAGCTTTCTTCCCAGATCGTTGTCATTGCTCAATTTTTCATCAAAATTCTTGATTAATTCCGGAGACTTGAACAAAAGATAATAGGCAGAGGTTATGCTGTTCCTTACACTGTCCCTGACGAAATCCCCTTCGAGAATTATCCTGTTAACCGCCTTTTCCATTTCACGCTTGTAAATATTGTTTATAAATGAATGGATAAGGTTAAGTTTTTTTACGAATCCCAGTTTAACGTGTGAATGCCTGTCGACCAGTTTTTTAAGGTCATCTGTATAATAATTCAGACTGGAAAAATTAAAATCCTTCAAAAGCTCACGGGAGAGTTTTTTCAGGTTTATTTCCTTTATGGAATTGTAGCGTGCCTCCCAGAGATTGTTAAAGTATTGCCGCTTGTAATCCTTGTATATCTGCAGGAGGTCGATTTTTATGTTTACCTGTTTCGGCCTGTAGAGCAGGTTCCGTTTGAAGTACTGGTAAATCAGTTTGAACGGGATTTTCATTTTTATTGAATCCACCGCATCGATGATCTTTACTATCAGGCCGGTTTTTTCGGAAACATTGATCTCTACCGGTGCGATGTCATCTGAATCGGCATCTTTTGACCTGAAAATATTTTCGATGATTTTTATATCGTTAAATTCGAAGTTAATCGAGTTGGTAAGGAAATAAAGCTTTTCCAGCAGATCCGAAACCGCCGAAAATTTAACGGTGCTTTTGGAGTCTCCCGGTATGCCATCCCTGTTGTTTGAGAATTCGAAAAGCAGTGTTTTAAAATCAAACCTGACGAGGGTCACTATCAATTCTATATTTGAAAAAATTTCGTTCATTGCGCTAAAGGGGGTTAGAGAAAGCTTGTTGAAAAAAGAATTGATCCTTTTGTCCTTTTCATTGAGGAATTCATCCTTTTCGATCAGTTCGCTTCTTGCTTCATATTTCAGCGGGTCAAGTCCGGCAAGCTGGTTCCTTATGTCTTCTTCGAAATTTTCTTCTACAAGATCACAGATTATCCTGCTGTAATGCTGTTGGTCGCTGAAATATCTTTCAACGACCGGAAGGCACAGGTCGCATATTTCCGCAAGGCTGAGTATTTCTTCCTCGAAGTCAACCGTGAGCGTATCCAGTCTGAAATTTATGATTGAGCCGTTGATGGATATTATCTGCCTTTTAATATCGTCAAAAAGCCTGTCCAGCACTATTTCTTCCCTTTTTCTGGATGAAAAAATCGAAGCGAGCCATATAAAAAATTTGGTCAGCAGGGAATAGGAATTATAGAGGTTTTTTGCGATTTTCAAATGCCTTTCTTTGGTGGT
>JBJKSS010000180.1:0-5195 GCA_046703745.1 Spirochaetota bacterium | reverse complement strand
ATCATGCTGCATAAAAAATCGATCTCCTTTCTGTCCGCCGGGGATATTTCTTTCAGATGGCTCTCAAGCATGTTCAAATCGCCGTAAAGCTTGACCGTAACCTTCCCGTCCGTTGCCGCATGAAAGTAATCCGGTTTAAAGAGAGGGATGTTGTCTGCAAGCGCGCCTGTTTCTTTCCATAGTTCATATAATCGCGCGGCCCTGTTTGTGCCAGAAAGCCAATGAATACACCCGTCGATATGACAGCCTTTCCTGTCCCATCCGGTGCATTCTCCTCCAGGCACGGAATTTTTTTCAAAAATTGTAGATCCAAAACCGGCTTTTTGGGCATAAATGCCGGCGGCCAAACCGGAAATCCCCCCGCCTATGATTATGATTTTTTTCTGCATGTTTTCACCTCATTCATTGAGCATTTGTTCAACGAAAGGAGTTTATAATTAATTTTTTTCCATGTCAAATTAATATTGAGCATTTGCTCAATTATTTTGCTTTTTTTGGAATAAATTCTGTTATAAATATTTGTCGATCCGGCCGAGAAATAATAATATGAAGAAGATTTTATTAACCGTGTCTCTTGCATTTATTTCAATAATGCCCGCTAATTCCATGCCGGCGCAGCATTCGAGGAAGGAAATAGTTTCGATGCTTTTCAAAGCCATCGAGGACTGGTACGGCACACGCTATGTGCTTGGCGGAACTTCAAAAGCCGGCATAGACTGCTCCGGCCTGGTTGCGCAGATATACAAGGAAGTTTTCGATATAGACCTTCCGCGCCGGGTTTCAGAGCAGAAAAAGCTAGGCGAGCTGGTCAAGGGCAAGCTTCAGCCCGGCGACGTGGTTTTTTTCAACATCAATGGTGACGGGATCAGCCATGAGGGCATTTATGTTTTTAACAACAAATTCGTACAGGCAGCATCCGCCGGGCCGGCTACGGGAGTAGTCAAGAGTTCGCTTGAAGAACCGTATTACAAGAAGAGGTTCGCATTTGCAAAGAGGTTCATCAAGCTCCCGCCTTACAGGGTGTATTCTGACAATGATCCGAAACCGAAGCTGATTCTCGGGAAATATATCTATAAAAACATTATTTTCAATATTTCGGAAGAATACGAAGCGGATGAAAAAATATACATGCAGGTAAAATCGAATGAGCCGGGCAAATATAATGTAAATGTTATCAATGGCAGTAACGAACTTATAAAAAAGATAAATTTTGATGATATAAATGATTACTGCATCCGGCTTGACAGCGGCAAATACAGGATAGAGCTTGCAGACGGCGACAGGAAATTGAGTGAAAAAAATATTCTTGTTAAATAAACGATGATCTGGTATTAATGGTTATTAAATATTTTTAATAATCAGGGAAAAATTTGAACAATATACTGAACGCCGACTGGTTCGTGCTCCAGACAATTGCCGGAAAAGAAAAAAAAATTGAAGAGCTCGTCAACAAGCTGCACCCCGTTGATTTGAAGCCCTACCTTCCCAGGAAACAGCTCAAGATCAAGAAAAATAAAAAAACAAGGGAAATGGTCCTGCCCCTCTATCCGGGTTATCTTTTCATTGTCGGTGAATGGAACCCCGAAGAAGCAAAAAACATCCAGCTTATTCCGGGTGCGATAAAATTCATCGGCGGCATGACAAGGCCGGGAATGCTTCAGGCCGGCGAAAAGGAAATAATCCTCAAAATCGCAAAAGACGGCATAATCGGTTATTCAAAGGTTATGAAAGACGGATCAAAAATCAGGATCATTTCCGGCCCATTGAAGGAACTGGAAGGCACGATCGAGTCCGTGGACAGGAGGAAGGAGAGGGCGATGGTGAGGCTCTCGCTTTTAAACAGGACGATCAGGGTTTCCCTTGGTTTTGAATACATCAATGTCGAGGGATCAGAATAGCGGGGCGAGAGCAGGTAATGAAAAGCGGGTACAGGAAAATTTTTCTTAAAAATCAGGTTTTAAAAAATATATCCGGCGGGCACCCCTGGTGCTTTTCGGGTGCCATAGAGAGGATCGAGCCGGGCATTTCAAACGGCGACCTTTGTTCCGTCTATTGTCAGGGAAATTTTGCCGGCATCGGGTATTACAACGGCAATACCGACATCGCCGTGAGGATAATAACCCGCCTGGATCAGCCGGTCGACAGGAATTTTTTTGTCAAAAGGTTTGAAGAGTTAAAAAGAGACAGGGAGGAACTTCCCGGCAACAGCAATGCTTGCAGGATAGCATTCGGAGAAAGCGACAACCTGCCCGGACTCATTGCGGATAAATACGGCGATGTCATAGTTATACAGATTCATACCCTTGGCATGGAGAGGCTCAAGGATGAAGTTGCCGGGGCACTGGCAGAGGTCTTTAAACCCCAGATGATTTATGAAAAAAGCGATGCAGGCTCGCGCCGGCGTGAGGGCATTGACAGTGAGTCAAGCTCTGTTTTATACGGCAGGCTGATAGAAGAGGTTGAAATAACCGAGAACGGATTCAAATTCTGCGTCAACATCGTGCATGGGCAGAAGACGGGATTTTTCCTCGACCAGAGGCAGAACAGGCTCGCCCTTGTCGATTACTGCCGGGGGAAAAATGTTCTTAACTGTTTTTCGTACACAGGCGGGTTTTCGGTCTATGCTGCCGGCGCCGCGAAAAAAGTTACGAGCGTCGATGTTTCAAAACGGGCCATTGAGGCCGCAAGAAAAAATTTTACGCTTAACGGTTTCAACCCTGATGACCATGAATTCGTTGCTGCGGATGTTTTTGAATATTTGAACGGCCTGGAAAAGGGAAAGTTCGATGTTATTATCCTCGACCCCCCTTCATTCGCCAAAAACCGCAGATCCCTTGCGAATGCGATCAAGGCCTACACGACAATAAATACGAAGGCCCTGGAAAATCTCGACGATTACGGCATCCTGGTTTCAAGCTCCTGCACCACCCACGTGGACGAGCTTACATTCATAAAGATACTTCACCAGAGCTCGGTTAATGCCGGCTGCCAGCTCAAGGTGCTCGAGTCGAAGGTGCAGCCGCCGGATCATCCGTACAATCTTGCGTTTCCTGAAGGCCGGTACCTGAAGTATTTTATTCTCCGGAAGCATCCCGTCGTCTGACTGCTTTCCATAAAATCCGCGGGATGAAGAGCCCTGTTTTCTTTTTGTATTCTTCATATTCACCGCCGAATGCCGCGGCAAGGTACCTGTCTTCTTCACCGATGAGCACGAGGAACAAAACGAGCATCAAGACAGATGATGAGAAAATCAGCCATGAATTCAACACAAGGGCCAGACCGGGAAGGATCATGAAAATTACAGTGAGGTACATGGGGTTCCTTGAGAATGCGAACATGCCGGTCGTTACGAGTCTTTTGGCGGTGAACCCTTTGTACATTTGAACGGCCGATATTACGTGCAGCACCAGACCGGCGGCAAGCAGGATAAGGCCAGCGATCAGAAGGAGCCGGCTGTTTTCGGCAATGACGAATGCGGGATAAAAGACAAATCCCGCTGCGATTGCGATCAGAGTCCATGGTGCGGCTATGAGCTCAAGTTTTTTCCCGATGCCCCGTATTGTCAAGAGTGATACCTCCGCCCTGAAATATATCATAAAAAAAATATTATGCGAAATATTTTTTTTATGTATGATTTGACTTTTTTTGCATTGGTTCTATAATGAGATAAAGAGGATAAATTATGAGCGATAATTTTAACGGCGGCGCAGCGGATGATTCTCAGGACACCGATTTAACCGGCATGACACCGGAAGCCGCATTTTCATATCTTGCTGTATTCGTCACAAATTTGAAGGAAGTGCAGAAAAGACTCGAGCAGGCAGCAAAGGACAGGGCAATATGGGAAGAAAGAAAAACGCTTGCGGAAAAAAACGGCAGGCAGGATCTTCTTGCAATTGCAGACGAAGAGCTGAAAAAACTCGATGACAGGACCGCCCGTTACAGGGATGAAGAATCCGGCCTGCTGGTCAGGGTGCCTGTTTTGAAGGAGCAATACGACAGGCTGCTTTCCACATACGATGACGAGGCAGCGCTTGACAGGGCCAATGCCCTTCTCGAACAGTTGAAATCCGTCACGAACGATGATAATCCCGGGCTTAAAAAGGAATTCAACGATATCCGTGTAAACGACGAACTCGAGAAGCTTAAAAACGATTTGAAGAATAATCCCCGGTAGTTTTCAACGCAGGATCAGGATGCCTCCTGAAACCCGCACTCACGCTCAAACGTGAGGAATTTTCTACTGCATAAACTTGACAGATTTAATAATGTATGCAATGAATGTACTCAAAGTATTATTAAAATATCCGCTGTGGTGCGGGTATTTCTGCAAACAATAAATCTTGAGTTACTTTAAGAGTTGTTAATCAGAAAATTAACAGATTAATCTGTGAGATAATTAAAGCGGGTAAAAATGATCAATGTAATCGATGTCAAGTTAGCATTCGGCAAGAGGGTATTATTCAAGGATGTAAACATCAAATTCCTCCCGGGCAATTGCTACGGTCTTATTGGTGCCAATGGTTCGGGTAAGTCAACTTTTTTAAAACTTCTGTCGGGTGAGCTGGATACGACCGAAGGTACGATTGTCATCGGGAAAAATGAGCGTATTGCCGTATTGCAGCAAAACCAGTCGGCTTATGATGATTACATTGTAATGGACACCGTTATAATGGGCCACAAAAAATTATTCGAAATACTTAAAGAAAGGGACAATATCTATACCAAGGAAGATTTTTCCGAGGAGGACGGGCACAGGGCGAGTGAGCTCGAGGAATTGCTTGCTGCCATGAACGGCTACGAGGCCGAGTCGGATGCGGCGACCCTGCTTGCGGGCCTTGGCATCACCAATGATCTTCATCAAAAATACATGCGGGACCTCGAAAGCGCACAGAAGGTAAGGGTGCTCCTTGCGCAGGCTCTTTTTGGCAACCCTGACATCCTGCTCCTTGACGAGCCCACGAACAATCTTGATATAGAGTCAATTTCATGGCTCGAGAATTTTCTGTATAATTTCAAGAACATGGTGATAGTTGTTTCCCATGACAGGCATTTTATAAACAAGGTATGTACGGATATTGCCGACATAGATTTTGGCAAGATCAAGATTTACTCCGGCAACTACGATTTCTGGGCAGAGGCGAGCCAGCTTGCATTGAAGCAGAAGCGTGAGGAAAACAGGAAGAAGGAAGACA
>JBJKSS010000179.1:0-7342 GCA_046703745.1 Spirochaetota bacterium | reverse complement strand
GCGGTGTAATTTGTAAAAAGCAATCGGAGGATGATATTACAAAAATGTCGGAAATCCTCGATTTGGAGATTAATTCATTCAGGGCGTCGTATATTAAATTCAGACATGAACTTGACAGAGGGATAATTTCGGACAACGTTTATTGGCAAAAGATAATGTCGGATAACGGTATTGAATTTGACGCCGGAAAAGCAGTTTTGTTGTCAAAGATGGATATTAAAAGCTGGTCGAACATAGATAACGATATGATCGATTTTATAAAAAAGCTGAAATCGTGGCGAAAATTCAGACTGGCCGTTCTTTCCAATATGATCGAAAGCTGTCTGGATTATTTATATCAGAATTATGATTTTTTTGAGTTATTCGATGTGCTGACATTTTCATACCGGCTGAAAATGATAAAGCCCGAAAGGGAAATATACATGCATTGCGTCGATGATCTCGGGTTAAAACCGGCAGACTGCCTGTTTATCGATGATATGGCGGTCAATGTCAATGCGGCCCGTGAATTCGGATTGAATGCCCTGCTTTACGGCAAAATCGATGACATAAAGAATTTACTTGATATCAAATCTGTTTGAGTAAAATTTCAGGTAATAAAAAAACCGGTACTTTGCGAAATACCGGTTGCTTTTTTTTTTATAAAAAATATTCAAAGCTTGATTCTCAATGCAAGGAAAGATTTGTCCCTGTCACAGCCGCTTATCATGCTTATGCTGTATGATTTTACATATTTATTGAACAAATATCCGGCTATGGAAAAAAAGACGGCTGACAATCCGATAAATATGACACCCGTACCTATGATGCCGAAGTAAAAGGACAAAGGTATCATAAATTCATTATAATTTAAAGCATGAAGATTATTAATAGCATAAACTATCGGTGCGGTTCCAAAAATCAGGGGGGTAAATGTCATAACAAGGCCGGGTATCAAAAAGCCGAAACCTGCATTAAGCATTTCTTTATAGTTACTGTACATGTTGGCTTTAAAATCATCAGACACTTCGTTGTGCTTATTATCCTCATTATTTGTTTTATTTTCCGTCACAACTTCATTGTCGTTTTCAGAATCATTTTTGCTGAAATTGATTTTCCTTATATCGTTTTTTTTAATGGAATAATCGATGCCTTCCGATTTGATTTTTACAATGGCATCATCAACAAAAACGATTTTTCCGCTGATTTTTTCACCGCTTTTTAAAATAACCTCATTATCATTCGTCACGATCGCCGATGCATTGAGAATAAAGACAACCGTAAAAAAACACAAACCGATTATAATTTTTTTCATTATAAAACCTCCTGATCATAAAAATTATTATTTGGTTGTCCTGAATTTATATCTATTAACGATTTTATTCAACAGCCGGATTTTTCGTTGACACGCAATTTTTTTGCAGGGGTGCAATGATTTTCAAGAAAGTATTATTTATGAATCAGGTTAAATGTGATATAAGATATTTCATTATCATTAAGGAATCATTGATGCTTTTTAGGGAAATAATTGACAATTTGCAAACCGGTTTTTCGGTTTTGAAAGATATTTCTTCAAATAATATTGAAGATATTGTAATTAATTCCAGGATTGCGGACGAATCTTCCGTTTTTGTCGCAATCAGGGGGTTCAATACAGACGGACACAGGTACATTTTTGACGCTTATAACAACGGATGCAGGGATTTTGTGGTGCAATCTGAGGAAAATATCGATTTGCATTTGCTGGAAGGCTCGACCGTAGTTAAAGTGGATAATTCAAGGATCGCCCTCGGTGTTTTAAGCAATTACATATTCGATTATCCGTTTATGAGGCTGAGAATGACAGGAATTACCGGCACCAAGGGCAAGACAACCGTGAGTACACTGCTGCATCATTTGATAAGCGGTTCCTGCGAATGCAGCCTGTTTACAACGGTAAAAAATGTCGTGTGCGGTGAATCTTCCGATTCGGTCAGGACAACAATGGAATCAAATGAACTTGAACGTTTATTGAAAAAATCAGCCGATTGCGGTGAACGATCGGCAGTTGTGGAGGTCAGCAGTCATGCAGTGACCCTCAACAGGATACATGAGGTGCAGTGGGATGCCGGCATCTTCACATCATTCTCAAGGGATCATCTCGACCTTTACGGCACAATGGAGAAATATTTTGAGGCAAAACTTGATTTCTTCAGAAGCTTGAATGATTCTCAAAAAAAGAATAAATTTGCTGTTATAAATATAGATGATCCCAGGGGCATCAAGGCCGCCGGCATACTGGATGAATCCGTCAGGGTGATAACTGCGGGAAGATCAGGAGATGCTGTGGTGATGATCAAAAGCTTTAATATTGACAATTCCGGGATTCGTATTACCTTGGGAAAAGACAATGATGAATTTGAGGTGCAATCGGGATTAAGGGGTGAATTCAATGTAACCAACATAACCCTGGCGGTAGCCGCTGCCCTTGAATTCGGGATCGGCATCGATGATATAAAAGAAAGACTAAAAAGTTTTACGGGAATTCCCGGACGATTTGAAGTCGTCGTGGAAAATCCTTTTACAGTCATCGTCGATTATGCGCATACGCCCCAATCCCTGCGAATCATCCTTGAGGAGGGAAGAAAACTAACTGGCAAAAGGGTCATTCTTGTATTCGGCTGTACAGGGGAAAGGGACAGGGAAAAAAGGCCGGTCATGGGGGAAGTAGCTTCAGAATTAAGCGATTATACGATAATTACCAATGATGATACTTATGGAGAATCACCTGAAAAAATCGCCTCATCCGTTGAGGAAGGTTTCAAAAAGTCCAGTAAGGTTATTAATAGCGATTATTCGGTAATTCTTGACAGGAAGCAGGCAATAGTGAAGGCATTAAATCTGGCCGGGAACGGCGATGTTATAATTCTTGCCGGAATGGGGCATGAAAAATATCAGATTTTGGCACATGGTCCGGTGCCTCACAATGACAGTGAAACAGTTTTGCAATATTTGAAAAATAACCTGAAATTTTAAAAAAAATATTAATTTAAGTAATTTCTTGTAACATTATATTCATAATGTTATCATTATTTCAGGCTTAAGTGCCGAAGAAGGTTTTGAATATGGCTGTAACAAAAAAAACGATGAACAATCTTGCCCTTGAAGGCCGTGATGATTTGTTTGAAAAATGGGTCGTGAGAGGCTGGTTTGTCAGCGGTATTGAATGGGCCGGTTTGAAAAGGATTTACTTTAATCTTTTTTCTTCCCTGTATGATGAATTAACCGATAAATTTAATCCCAAAAAAAGGGACGAGCTTTTTATAAATTTTATAAATATCGTTTTTCCTACGGTGCTTGATGTGTATAAATGGCACGAAAGTGAAAAATTCAACCAGGATATCGGATTGCTGAATGCTCTTGAAAATATCCCTTTGTGCGACTGGTATATAAGGCTCTTGATGTCATATACAAGCAAATTTGATGAACAATCAGATGTCTGATTTGTAAGTGCCCAATATTTTCCATTTTCTCATTGAAATTTTATGAAAGACTTCAGTCAATTCCAAAAACGGCAGATCTGTCAATTCATCGGAAAATGAAACTGAACCCTTTTTGGTTATTTTGTTTTCAGGTAATTTTGCGAGAATTCGTCTGATTTTTTCCTTTCCCCTGCAGTTTTTGCCCTCTATTTCGGGCTCAAGCATGTTGTTTCTGAAAAAAATTTTTGTCCCGAAATAATAATCGGCTTTGAGGTATTCGGCCAGATATTTCATGTAAATTTCAAATGAAGCGGTTGCAAGGATTATCAGATAGCCCCTGTTTTTATATTCTTCGATGCTTTTAACGGCTTCCGGTTTCAGTTTAGGTATCAATTTATCCTTGACAAAATCGCTGGAAAGCTTTTCAAGACCGGATTTGTCCATGCCCTTTAACATCAGCAAGTATAATGATTTTATTCTTTTTGTAGATATGGCGCGGAAAGACCAGAGCACAAAGAAAACAAAAAGCAAAAAAAGAATAAAAATTTTAAGAGGATTCTTTTTTATTATGTAAAAAGTGAAAGCAGAAAGACTGTTGCATGATATTATTGTATAATCGATGTCGTATAAGGCAATTTTATTTGCATTTTCATTCATTAATCAGATCCGGCTAGATATTAAAAAATCATTAAGTAAATGCTATAAAAATCAAAAAAAGTCAATGTAATCTTGACATAATTTGAAAAAATTTATATATTCTTCTTTCTTAACATAATATACGGATTTCTAAGTGGAGGAATTATAAATGGGCAGAACATGTGATTTTTGCGGCAGAGGCACCCAGGTTGGACAAAATGTGCCGAGAAAAGGTCTAGCCAAGAGAAAAGGCGGAACAGGCTCCAAGGTAGGAGTTAAAACAAAAAGAACTTTCAAGATTAATCTGCAGACAAAATATATAATTGAGAATAATGCAAGGAAAAAAGTAAAAATTTGCACAAGGTGCCTCAAGACCAGAGAAAAAGTAACCGCTTGATTTTTTATCTACAAATTTCGAATTTTTTAGCATTATAGAATAACACCTGTTTAAAAAGCAGGTGTTATTTGGTATAATGATATTATATTCAATATGAGGTCTTTTTTGGAAAAATTAATAAAAGAATTATTGATAAAATTAGGTGAAGATCCTGCCCGTGAGGGCCTGAAATTAACCCCCAAAAGAATGGAAAAGGCTTTTAAATTTTTAACAGAGGGTTACAGGCAAAAAATAGATGAAGTTGTAAATGGAGCCATATTTACGAGTGAAAACAATGAAATGATCATTGTCAAGGATATTGAATTTTACTCTTTGTGTGAGCACCATCTTCTTCCTTTTTTCGGGAAATGCCACATTGCATATATACCAAACAAAAAGATCATAGGTTTGAGCAAACTTGCCAGGATAGTTGATCATTATGCCAGAAGACTTCAAATACAGGAACGTTTGACTTCATCTATAGCTGAATGCATCGATGATGTTTTAAAACCGCTTGGTGTCGGAGTTGTAATGGAGGCCCATCATTTATGCATGATGATGAGGGGCGTTCAAAAGCAGAACAGCAGTGCGGTAACAAGCGCTTTAAGGGGTATGTTTAAATCGGACAGCCGTACCCGCAATGAATTTTTGAATCTGGTCGGCAAACAATCATTAAGGTGATAAAGCGCTAACTGTTTTTCCCCTTCCATATTCTTAGAGCTTCGTTATAACCGTCTATTGATTCGGGGCACAGGTAATTTTTTTTCTTCAAAATTCTTTCAATCAAATATACATAAGTATAAAAATAGGCCTTGTTAAAATTTTTTTCATATACAAGTATATCATGAATTTCTTTAGACAAATGATGGGTTCTCAATGGTTCGCAATAGTCCGCCATAAAGGTGAATTTGCTTAAAAGACCTATGTTCTTGCCTCCCAGAGTATGGCTGCAAACCGCTTCCAGTATTTCTTCATCCCTGATATCAAGCACGCTGTACATTATTTCGGCTGAAGCAACTCCATGCAGCAAAAAGACATGTTCTTTTTTGAAATCGAAATAGTTTATATCTATTATTTTCCTGCTTTTAAAAGTTTCGGACAATTCAAGCATCCTCGAATTATCTTGTTCCTTGGCAAGATCATGAAGCAGTCCGGCCAGGTATGCTTTATTTTTATCGATATTATAAATTCCTGCATGTTTTTTCATGAAATCGGCCGTTGAAACGCAGTGATCGTATCTTTCCTTTTTTATATAATTTTTCAGGAATGATTTATAATCTTTCAATTTTATTCCCTGCTTTTTTTCCGTTTAACAAGATAGCCTGTTATATCATTATTGAGTAAAACTATCCTCATTTCCTGCAATTCATAATAATTTAAATTGTCTATTATGACCCTGTAATAATACTTGTCAAGTTTTATACTTGAAATTTTAAAATTTAAAATCTCTCCATTATGAGAATTAATGTAATTTTCTGCATTTTTTTCACTGTCAAATGAGGCAAGTTGTATCAGGTATTTATTTTTTGTAAACCTGTGATATTTGTTATCTCCCTGCTCAATAACTTCAAGCTTTACATTCATTGTACCATTTTTTGTCATTTCAAGCTCATCCGCCGCTGCTCTGGAAAGGTCTATTATCCTGTTGCCTACAAAAGGGCCCCTGTCGTTTATCCTGACAATTGTCGATTTGTTGTTTGTCAGGGAAGTGATCTTTACGATTGTACCGAAAGGCAGGGTCCTATGTGCGGCGGTGAAATTATTCGTATTGAATATTTCGCCGTTTGCGGTGGTTTTTCCGTGAAAATCAGGACCATACCAGGAGGCTATGCCTGTCTCTTCGTATGATGCCGCACAGACAAAGATTATAATTGCCTGGCAGAAAAAAAATATTAATAATTTTTTGATTATATTGTTTCCTTTCAAAAATTCACTCCGTCTCAATTGATAAATTTGTATATTTTATGATTCAAATTTAAACATTTCAATTCGTTAAATTTGTCGGAAAACTCCACTGCAATCTTGATTTTATCCTCATATTTATTTATTATTTTAACAGGCAATGATCGATTGTCACTTATCATCATAAAATTTGCATTGCATTTTACAGCATTTTCCATATCTTTCAAATTATCAACTTCGATCCCGGTCTTTTTTCTGTATGTTTCAATTATCTTGCCAATATCATAATTGCTTCTGTCAACAGTTATTATGTCAAAACCCAAAGTATATGCTATATCCAGTCTGTTTTTTAAGATAACCGGGATTCTGTTCTTGTCACAATAAGTTTTTATAATTAAAGCCTTTTCATAAAATTCCTTGTTATTTAGCCCCGGAGATTTTATTTCAAACGAATATTTTATGACTGACGGGATGGCCTGAAGGGTTTTTAAAATAAACGATTTTTCCAGTCCCGTAATATCTGTGGAAATAATGTATCCTTCATATATCAACTCTGATGCGGATGCATTCATGATTTCTTTTTCAATGTTGTAAATTTCGAATCTGAAATTTTTAATTTGTGATACATGAACACGTAATTTGTTATCAAGTTTGAATGATTCTTCCAGCACCCTTAAGCCCTCTTCAACCCGGTAAAAATTGGACTTTAACAAATCAATCGGCGAAGACCTGTTGGATTCGATTTTGCTGTAGTTTTTACCTGTGTCTTCAGCTACATTCCTCGAAAAAATTACAGATGAATCATTCCCGATTTTTTCCCTTATAAAATGCCTCATGAATTTCAGTTTTTTTGTAATATTTTCTACTGCCCTGGCATTATTCCTCTCAAACCTGAGAACATCTTCTATGACCCTTAAGCCTTCACAAACCCTGTTTAAATTGGCATCAATCATTCTTTTCATAATATTTATCTTTAAAAAAAAATTAT
>JBJKSS010000178.1:0-5242 GCA_046703745.1 Spirochaetota bacterium | reverse complement strand
GGATTTGACAGGCAATGCAGCTCTGGAGCTTTTCGATGCGGTAAGCATGAAACCGTTGAATGCTGTTTTCAGGAATATGAGCTATAACAAACCGTTCAACGCCAAAAAGGGTGCAAGCGGCTCGGTGGCATGGGAATTATCCGTGCCGTTTGACGTTCAGGCAGTAACATACAGGATAATCGCAAAAGCAGAGAATTATTCCGACGGCGAGGAAGCGATCATTCCTGTGCTTACAAACAGGATGCTTGTAACCGAGTCCATGACATTGCCCATCCGCGGGAAAACGACAAAGACATTCACCATGCAGAAGCTTCTCGATGCAAAAAAATCTTCGACCCTTCGTCATGAGCGCCTGACATTAGAGTTTGTGACGAACCCCACATGGTATGCGATCCAGGCACTGCCTTACCTCATCGAGTATCCGTATGAATGCTCCGAGCAGGTTTTTGCAAGGTACTATGCAAACAGCATAGCTTCGCACATCGTCAATTCGAATCCTAAAATAAAAACTGTTTTTGAAAAATGGAAAAGCTCCGATGCCCTGCTTTCAAACCTCCAGAAAAACCAGGAATTGAAAGAGCTTCTCCTCGAAGAAACACCGTGGATCTGCGAGGCAAAGAATGAAGAAGAGCGCAAAAAGATGGTCGGCCTTTTATTCGATCTTAACAACACTGCAAACGGTCTGAACAGTGCGATCAAGAAACTTACCGATATGCAGACGCCTAACGGAGGGTTCCCATGGTTCGCAGGACTTCCGGACGACAGGTATATCACCCAGCTTATAATGAGCGGCCTTGCAAGATTGCAGAAGATCGGCATCCAGTCAGCTGTGAGTGACACAAGGATTGCAGGGATAATTGACAGGGGGATAACTTACCTCGACGGCCGCATTGCAGAGGATTATGACGATCTTGTCAGGTACAAGGTTAATTTGAATGACGATAATATTTCCTGCATGCAGATACAGTATCTTTACATGAGGAGTTTTTATACCGACAGGGCAATACCTCTTAACGCAAAAAAAGCTTTTGACTATTTCCTGGGACAGAGCATAAAGTACTGGATTCATAAAAACAGGTACATGCAGGGCATGATCTCGATTGCCCTGAATCGCTATGGTGAAAAAAAGACAGCGCTTGATATAATAAAATCGCTCAGGGAAAATTCCATTACAAACGAGGAGCTCGGGATGTACTGGAAGGATCTGTCCGGCGGCTACTACTGGTACGAGGCCCCGATCGAAACAGAGAGCCTTCTCATCGAGGCATTCAGCGAGGTTGCGAATGACACTGCGTCTGTCGACGATATGAAGGTATGGCTCCTCAAACAGAAGCAGACCCAGGACTGGAAAACCACCAAAGCGACCACCGATGCATGTTATGCGTTGATTTTGACAGGTTCTGACTGGCTTTCAAATTCAAAACTTCCGGAGATCACACTGGGAGATGTGAAGATCGATCCTGAGAATGACAGGAGCATCAAGGTTGAAAACGGAACCGGATATTTCAAAACAACATGGGACAGGGATAAAATCAGGGAAAATATGGGCAACGTAACTGTTGTCAACAAAAATGATAATGCTGCATGGGGAGCCCTGTACTGGCAGTATTTCGAAGACCTCGACAAAATCACGCCGCATAACACTCCGTTAAAGCTTGAAAAGCGGCTCTTCCTTGAAGTAAACACCGATAACGGCCCTGTGCTCAAACCCATTAATGACAGGAACATTATGAAGCCCGGCGACCTTGTAAAAGTAAGGATTATTCTGACGGTTGACAGGGACATGGAGTATATCCACATGAAGGACATGAGAGCGTCTGGTCTGGAGCCTGTCAATGTTATATCGACCTACAGGTACCAGGGCGGCTTGTGGTATTATGAATCCACCAGGGATGCCAGCACCAATTTTTTTATTCCGCATCTTGCAAAAGGCACTTATGTATTTGAATACCCGCTGCGGGCGAACAACAGGGGCAATTTTTCAAACGGTATTACCACGATCCAGTGCATGTATGCACCGGAGTTTACCGCCCATTCCGAGGGAATAAGGATTGAAATCAAGTGATTTAACAAATCTGGGAAACAAGGGGTTGCAACCCCTTGTTTCCATATCCATATACCCGCCATAATATTCTTTACAGATTGTAAATTCAATTGACAATATGTAAGGATTTATTTTTATTAGCTCTTTATCATTTGCTTCATATCATTCTCCACGGTCGATATGCCGTTTATCCCGAATGTATCTATAAGAATTTTGGCCACGTTGGGACTCAAGAATGCGGGCAGCGTTGGACCGAGTTTTATGTTTTTAACACCGAGGGACAGTAGTGCCAATAACACTATGACGGCCTTTTGTTCGTACCACGCGATGTTATATTCAATCGGCAGATCGTTGATATTGATTTTTAAAACTTCGCTTAACTTTAATGCAATCACAGCCAGGGAGTAGGAATCATTGCACTGGTCGGCATCCAGCACCCTCGGTATTCCTTCTATATCGCCGAGGCCGAGTTTATTGTACCTGTATTTGGCACAGCCTGCCGTCAATATTACGGTGTCGTCAGGCAATGCATTCGCAAATTCCGTGTAGTATTCCCTTGACTTGTGCCTGCCGTCGCATCCGGCCATCACGACGAATTTTTTTATTTTGCCTCTGTTGATCAGCTCAATTACCTTGTCGGCTGCATTCAATACAGTGTTGTGCGCAAAGCCTCCTGTTATGCTTCCTTTTTCAAGCTCGACCGGGGGCTTGCATTTTTTTGCCTGTTCGATTATCTTCGAAAAATCTTTCGGCCTGTCACCGGCTCTGTCCCCGATGTGTTGAATGCCTGCAAAACCAGCTGCGCCTGTGGTGTACAGCCTCTCCCTGTATGCATCTTTGGGCGGGACAAGACAATTTGTGGTCATGAGGATCGGCCCGTTGAACTTTTCAAACTCTTCTGCCTGTTTCCACCATGAGCCGCCGTAATTGCCGGCGAGGTGTTTGTATTTTTTAAGCGCAGGGTAATAATGGGCTGGCAGCATTTCGCCGTGGGTGTAGATATCCACGCCCTTGCCTTCGCTCTGCATAAGTAATTCTTCAATGTCTTTCAAATCATGGCCGCTTACAAGTATGCCTGGATTTGTGCCTACTCCTGTGCTGACGCTTGTCGGCTCGGGATTGCCATAGCTTGATGTATTCGCCCTGTCAAGCAATGCCATCGTTTTGACGCCGAATTCTCCGCATTTCATCACGAGTCCGACGAGGTCGTCTGCTCCCAGGTCGTCGTTTAACGCTGCAGCAAGCGCTGTTGAAATAAAGTCGTATATTTCGTTGTCCCCGTAACCCAGAACCAGGGCGTGATGGAAGTATGCGGCCATGCCTTTCACGCCATAGATCAAAAGTTCCCTCAATGATCTGACATCCTCATTTTCCGTTTTCAATATCCTTGCATCAAACGCCTTGAGGTGGAATTTTGCCGTGTCGGTTGATTCCCACAAGGCGGCATCGGATAATGATTTTTTTTCATCATCGCCGAGTCTGGATTTAAGATCATTTTTGATTTTCAAAGCTTCCTTGATCCTTTCGATAAAATGATTTTCATCGAAGTTGGCATTAGTGATAGTTGTAAACAAAGATTCGACGATGAACAAACCGGCTTTTTCGTCGATGCCGCCGTTATTCTTTTTTAATTTTTGAATTATCTCGGAAATGCCCTTCAGATTGTAAATCAGAAGATCCTGCAGATTGGCCGTGCTGCCTGGTTTGCCGCAGACTCCTTTTTCTGTGCAGCCGTAATTTTTAGCCGTTTCCTGGCACTGGTAACAAAACATGCTCATATAAATTCTCCTTGCTTTAATTTTTCATTATGGATTTTTTATCAAATATTCTGGCCAATTTCCGTAACATATGTTACAAAATGGATTAATTTATGGAAAATTTGCCGGAAATCCTCACAAAAATTCCCCTGTTTAAAGGTATACCAAACAATGATCTTAAAAATTTATTGAACAAAATCCGGCTGAATGTCAAAAAATATCCGAAGGGTGCGACGATATTGATCCAGGGCGATCCATATAAAGAATTGTATATTGCGGTAAACGGAACGTGTTACGGTGAAATGATCGATTTTTCCGGCAGGGTGATAAAGGTCGAGGATCTTCCCTCTCCGTGCCCGCTTGCGCCTGCCGTGCTGTTTTCCGACGACAACGCATTGCCTGTGTCGATAATTGCAAAGACCGGTGTGGAATGCATCGTGATGACAAAGCATGATGTTTTAACCGCATCGTTATCCGATAAGGTTTTCCTTGAGAATTACCTCCGGCTCGTATCCGGCAAATTCACTTTTATTTCAAAAAAGCTTTCGTTCCTTGCATTCAAAACGATAAGGGAAAAACTGGCGCACTACTTATTCTCACTGCCTGAAAAAAACGGGATAATTTTGATCCCTGACAGCCTGGAAGGATTGTCCGATTTGTTCGGCGTATCACGGCCGTCCCTCTCAAGGGTTTTAATGCAGCTTGAAGATGAAAAAATCATTTCAAGGAACAACAGGGAAGTAAAGGTGCTCGACAGGGATAAATTGTTCACATAACGAAGAAACTGTTATTCCCTTGCTATACCGCTTTTTTTGATGGCCTCTTCATTCTGATAAGCCGCCGCCGTATCGATCAAACGATAACCTGTTTCCAAAGCCCACAAAGTGCTTCTTTCACATTCTTCCGCATAAAATTCAGAATCAAACGGCGATGACGTTTACATAACCGTCTTCAATGACCAGCCTGTAAATTTTAAGTATCCCAAGGTCGGGGTTAGTGCATTCACCTGTGATTGTGTCGAATGCATAGTTGTGAAGGGGACAGACGATCTTGCCCGCGCCGTAGATGCCGTCGATCATCGGCCCGTTTTTGTGGGGACATATCCCGTGCGTTGCGGCCCAGTCATTGTCCCTGCCGTGGAATACGGCGATCGATCTGCCATGCGTCCTGAAAAGTTTCGAGCTCCCTTGAGGGATATCTTCGACCTTGCAGAGGCAGAGCATAAGCTTGCCGTCTTCGAGTTTTTTTTCAGAAACAATTTTGTCGGTTTCGTTGTCAAGTTGTTCGTCTTCAGTCCATGGATCGGAGTAATTGCCAAGGGCCGTATTGAAATCGTTCTCCAGTGCGTGGAGATTTTTCTCAGTGTCACGCAGTATGTTGTCGGTTATATTTTCCAGTCCGACCCTCTCAACGAAGTATGCTGTCCTCTCGCCGTAGTTGG
>JBJKSS010000177.1:0-3058 GCA_046703745.1 Spirochaetota bacterium | reverse complement strand
AGATTTCCCTTATCCTGCCGTAATTTTCAATGAAGCGATTTTTATAAACGGAAAAAATTTCGCTGTTGAAAACCTCCGGGTTCATTATGAATGAACCGCCCAGGCTGAATTTTTCATCCATGCTTTCCTTCATCGTCTTTCTGTAATTCTTCATGTCATGAACAATCTGCCTGTCCGTAAGAAAGAGGCTGTGGAAAAAAAATATATTGGTGCCCGCTTCTTTCAGGATTTTTATTGAAGAATCGCATATCATTTTGATCGTTTCAAAATCCGGATTCGCAAGGTTAAGGAAATATTTGGACAACACCGGGCTGTGAACCGAAAGCTTTATTTCGTCCCTTAACCTGATGACAAGATCATAAAATTCCCTGTCAATCGAGTTGTGTATCTGCACCCCGAATGTAAATCCGGAGGATTCTACGAGTTTTTTCGCCTGGCTGATTTTTTCCTGATAGTTGTTTTTGTTGAGGCACATCGTGCTGTATTCTATAACGGGCATTTTAAAATCCTGAATAATTTTGTTGAAAATGAATATTTGTTAATAAAGTACCGGCATGATCTTGGGTTTTTTAACAAGGATTTCCGGGCGTTTCTTTTTTATTTCTTCTATTGCATCATTGATCTGGCCGAGAGTGCAGGTCATGGTTGCAACGGAAAAAATCGCTTTCTCCCTGTTGTGCCTGTTGTGGCCGACCGTATCGATATTGATATTCTGGCTGCCGATTGCGGTTGCAATAAATCCCGTGATGCCCGGGACGTCCTCGGTTTCAAAAGTGATATTGTACGGCGATTCAAAATGTTTCGTATCTATCAGCTGGAAGTTGTTTCTTACCGTTTCGTTGAGTATCCTGCTGGAATAGCGTGCAATGTATACAATATCGGCAACTATTGAGCTTGCGGTCTCCAGTGACCCGGCGCCTGCGCCTATGAAAATGTGGCTGCCCGAATACCTGTTTATGATCTGTACGGCATTTGTTGCCTTGTTGATGCTGGAAAGAAGGTTGGTTTTTTTTACCATCATGGGCGTTACGCAGGCATAAATTTTGCTGTCCTTTTTTTCGGCATGGCAGATTAGTTTTATGCTGCAACCCATTTCATTTGCAAAATCAAGGTCTTCCCTGGTAATGTCTTCGATGCCGTCTATTGAAAGATCCTCGATTTTTATATCAACCCCAAAAGCGAGTTTTATCAGGATGAGAAGCTTGTGCCCGGCATCCTTGCCGTTTATATCGAATGAAGGATCGGCCTCCGCATACCCTTTCTCCTGTGCAAGCTTAAGCGCATCGTTGAAGTCGAGGTTGTCCTCCTGCATCTTGGACAGAATGTAATTGCTCGTGCCGTTCATTATGCCTGAAATCGAAATTATTTCATCACCGCTGAAACTTTCCCTGATTGTTTTGATCACCGGTATCGCTCCGCAAACCGATGCTTCGTATCCGACAACGACATTGTTTTCTGTGGCAGTTTTGTATATTTCTCTGCCGTACATCGCAAGAAGGGCCTTGTTTGCAGTAACAAGATGCTTTTTGCTTTTCAGGATTTCCAGTACCGTATTCAACAGTTCCTTCGAAGTGCCGCCGATGGTTTCAATGACAATATCGATGTCGTTTGATGCTATGATCTCTTTGGTGAAATGAGTTACTTCGTCCCTTGTGAGGTTCTTGCCCTGGCCGCAGAATAAATCAAGCGGCAAATTGTATTTTTGGGCAGCTTTTTGCGGGAAAAACTCAACGATTTTTTTCAAGGTAATTTCGTTGTTTGCCCTGATTTTAAGATCATTGTTCAGATCCAGTAAAATTTTTGCGACTCCGCTGCCTACGGTACCGCAGCCCAAAATTGCGACATTGATTGGCTTCATTAAAATATCCTTGAATTTATTTCGGAAATTATCCGAATTTATAATGCTTTTTGACAGCTTTGTTTATTTTCCAGTAACAGTGCAATCCCTTGGGGAAGACCACAAAATCTCCTGCCTGAAAATGAACACTCTGGTTATCATTCTTCACGTCCACATCGCCTTCTATGATATAGCAGGTCTCCTTGTCGGAATAAAACCATTCAAACTCCGATTCTTCTTTTGTCCATATAGGCCAGGATTTCACATTAAGTTTTTTTAACTCATCATCGGAGAGTTTTTTTACTTCAATATCCATTTTGGTCCTCCTTTAGATGATATACATCGGGGGAAAATAACATAATCTTTTAAAAATTGGCTAAGGATAACAGAATTTTTTGCTTTGTCAAGGAAATTCGGGTTCACACCCCTGCGGCGGGCAGACCGGCTGATCCGCCTTATTCATTATATTCTTTCAGCACCAAAACCGAGTTGTGTCCGCCGAAGCCGAATGATTGGGAAATCGCGGCAGAAAAGTCATATTCTTTCACTTCCGTGACGAAGTTCAGATCCCTTACGGGATTTTCAAGGTTGTTGCAGATGTGGGTCGTTTTGTTTTTTATGCTCATTGCAGTGACAACCGCCTCGATTGCACCGGATGCGCCGAGCGTATGGCCGATCAATGATTTTGTGGAATTAATCAGCGGTTTTTTGCCGAACATTTCTTCTATAATTGCAGATTCGATTTCATCGTTGAGCTGGGTGCCGGTGCCATGGGCGTTTATGTAATCTATTTCTTCATTCTTGATGCCTGCATTGTCAAGGGCGTTTTTTATCATGGATTTTATTGCTTCACCCGACTCCTCGATCATCATTATGTTGTAGCCGTCGCAGTTTTCGGAATACCCCGTGATCTCCGCTATTATCGGAGCATTGCGTTTTTTTGCATGTGATAATTCTTCAAGAACAAGTGCTGCCGCACCGCCCTGGCTGTACAAAAATCCCGTCCTGTCCCTGTCAAACGGCCTGTTTGCCTTATTAATGTTGCCGTTGCCTTTTGCCAGCGCCTTTATCACGTCGAATGCATAGTAAAGCGCGCCGTATTCGTCGTACATGTATTCCGTGCCGCCGGAAATTGCGAAGTTCACTTCTCCACCGGCAATCGCATTGTAACCAGCGCCTATCGCAATTGTACCGGAAGCGCATGCGGCGCAGTATGTTCTG
>JBJKSS010000176.1:0-3767 GCA_046703745.1 Spirochaetota bacterium | reverse complement strand
CTTTTATTCCCGATCCGGATTAAGTATAATAAAAAAATAATAAGTGAGATGGAGCTGTCCAAAAAATTCGCCGAAACAAGGGGCTTGCCTCGACTACGCTCGGTACAGGTCAACCCCTTGTTTCCATTAATTTATAGATCATATTGACTTTTTGAGAAGTTAAAATTAAAATATATACAAGGTTTCCTTCTAGCAAAAACAATGAATAACGGTAAAAACAAATTATTAAAAAATATCCTGACAATATTATTCTGTCTTTTTCCTGTTCTGATCCTGGCATTGATTTATTCAAACTTCAGAATCCCGAAAGAATATAAACCTTATTTTATTGATTTGACCGGCAAGTGGAAAATTCATGAAGGATGGGAAAAAGAATGGATAAATCCGGATTTTAATGATGATGACTGGAATTACATAAAGCTACCTGGAGATTATTATAACCAGGGGTTCAGGAATAAATTATCCGTTTTCAGGAAAAAAATAATATTGAAAGACAAAATGACCGGAAAAGACCTTTTTTTAATAATCGGCGGCACAATGGGCTCAACAGGCAATGTATATTATAACGGGTACAAAATCGGCGATATCGGGGAAAACATTAATGGTAAAAAAACCCAGGGCACAGGAGAACTATACGGCTTTTTCATCAACAAAGAAGCTTTTGTTCACCGGCAGAATATGAATAACAAGTATGAAAATGTTATAGCAATAGAGTTTTACCATGCCACACCGGGATTTGACGGTATTCAGAATCCGGTTATGATATTAGGTACGAACGATCCTGTCAAATCCTATTATAATAAAAATGTTTTCCTGATTAAATTTTTTCAAAACGGCCTGATCCTGTCAGGATTTATCATATTGATGATAATACTGATATTATTAAAAAGCGAATGGTATGGTGCAGACAGATACAAGTATATTTCATCGATATTGCTCGTTATGTCTTTATTGTTGTATAACCTGTCATACTCAAATGCATTCTTTTCATATATATTCAGCATAACTTTTTTGACAAAATTACTTCAGGCTTCCATTGTGTTTTTATGCCTGGCCAGTCCCGAGTTCATTGTTTGTTACTTTTACAAAAAAAGCAATTTGATTATAAAAATTAACAGACTGATCTGTGTTTTACTAATAATATCTTCATTTATTATTAATGATTTCGTATTGTTGATGATTATATACAGGTATTTCATTTTTTATTTTTTCATTATTATTGTATTTATAGCAATTATTTCCATTAAAGGCGCCTTTATCGATAAAACCACAAGGTATGGCGTTATAGTAGCGGTGTCCATTAATATTGCTATAATTACAGGAGTTTCAGATTTATTAACAAACCTCGGCGTTATTCACATGCCGATGTTGTTCAATATGACGATCTCCAATTTTATTATCCTGAGTTCATGCGTGATCATAGCCGATTTCATAAATATCAGCGGTACAAACAGGATACTCGCCGGAGAGCTCAAGCTTATCAATGCAACTCTTGAACAAAAAGTCGAAGACAGGACAGGCGAGCTCAAGGCAGCGAATGAAAAATTAAAAAGCCTGGACCGGGCAAAAACCACCTTTTTTTCAAACATATCACATGAGCTGCGCACCCCGCTTACTCTTATTCTCGGCCCCGTGAGATCGATAAGGTCAGGCGAATACGGTGAAACAGTCAAATACAGCGACAGGGTATTCGGCACAATTGAGAATAATGGCAACAGGTTATTGAAACTGATCAATGCCCTGCTGGATTTTTCAAAACTTGAAGCCGGAAAGATGCAGATTAAAAAGCAAAAAACGGATATTGTCAAAAAGCTTAAATACTATCTTTCCAACATTGAGTCTGCGGTTACGGCAAAAGGCTTGAAATTAAAATTTGTTGCCGGCGAAAAAAGACTTGATGCGGACATTGACAGGGATATTTTTGAAAAAGCCGTATACAACCTTCTGTCAAATGCATTCAAATTTACTCCGGCAGGAGGAGAGATAACCGTGAGTTCGAGGAAAGACGAAAAAAAAATTTACATATCCGTTGCCGATACAGGGATCGGCATTTCAGAAGATAAATTGCGATGCATATTTGTAAGATTTTGCCAGGTTGAGGATGAAGCTGACAGGAACTATGAAGGGACAGGTATCGGCCTGGCACTGACAAAAGAGATAATCGAACTGCACGGTGGGATGATAGAGGTGACAAGCAGTCCTGGCAATGGCTCATGCTTTACAATAATTCTCCCGGTTTCAGATTTTATGAAGGAAGAGGATCGGGAGAATACCGGCAAGGAGAGGCCCGAATTGTTGAGCGATTTCAAAGCAATGAAAAATGAAATTATCGGGTACCCTTTTGACAAAAAAAGAAAAAATATTCTTGTTGTCGAGGATAACACGGAGATGCTGGAATACCTGGGGCTGATAATGGAGAATGAATATAATGTGTTTTCTGCAAATAGCGGTCATGAAGCCGTCAGAATGCTTGAAAGCATTCCCAGACCCGACCTTATAATATCGGACATAATGATGCCCGGCATGGATGGCAGGGAATTTTACAGGATAATAAAAGCCGATGAAAAATACAGGAACATATTGTTCATATTTCTCACAGCCAGAGCCGATCATAATGAAAAAATCGAAGGGTTGCTCTCTGGAGCGGTTGATTATGTCTGCAAACCATTTGATAAAAAAGAATTACTGGCAAAGCTCAGGGCCATGCTTGCCAATTATGAAATGCACAGGAAAAATATCATAACAAAAATAATAGAATCCGCTCATGAGATGAAACATAAAAATACTTCCCATGAATATAAAATGGGCCTAAATTCAAAAAAAGCAAATCTTACACTTAAAGAAGAGGAAGTCTTCAAATTGCTGACAGCCGGGCTGGAAAACAAGGAAATAGCCGAAAAGCTCGGCATATCAGCCAACACTGTTTCCAATCATGTGCAGAACATTTATGCCAAATTCGAAGTTCACAGCAGGATTGAACTGATCGGCAAAATCAGGAATTGACGCCAGATTCCTGATTGTTTGCCTGTATATCGATGTTAAGTTAGTAATTGGAGCTGAATTTATGTTAAATTTTCAATCACCAATGAAAAAAAATTTTTTTAACTACATTATCATGATAATCGGCTGCGTCTTTCCTTTTATAATTATGCTGATCACATTTTTTTTATACAGGGTTCCGGATAAATACAAGCCATATATAATTGATTTGACGGGCAAGTGGAAAATACATGAAGGGTTTAAAAATGCATGGCTTGACAGGGATTATAATGATACCGGCTGGAAAGACATCAAACTTCCAGGCGGATATTACGACCAGGGTTTCAGGAATAAATTTTCTGTAATGAGAAAAAAATTCAGTCTTAAAAACGGGATGAAAAATAATGACCTTTGTTTCATTATGGGAAATACTGCCGGCTCTATGGGCAAAATATATATTAATGGCCACAAAATAGGAGAAACCGGAATTTATTTTAAAAACAGGATGATCAAGGATATCAATGATTTATATGCATTTTATATTAACAGAGAATTCCTTGTTGAAGAGAAAGACGGTTATAACGAAATATCAGTCGCATTTTTTCATGAGACATTGGGTGATGACGGAATACAGGATCCAAGAATTTTTATCGGCAGGCAGGATTATCTGGGGCTGTATTATGACAAAATAACAATGTTCCAATCATTGTTGCAGCATGGCATGTTATTGTCAAGCCTGTTCGTTCTGGTTATTATTTTGATATTGCTTGCCAAAGAATGGCATACGC
>JBJKSS010000175.1:0-4210 GCA_046703745.1 Spirochaetota bacterium | reverse complement strand
ATTCAATACCCTCGAGGTTTTATTGAACAATTACAAGACATCGAGCAAGGTAGGCGAGAACAAGATCAAGATGCAGATAGAATCAATAAATGAAAAGATAAGAAGCAGCAATGAAAGATGTGCGAACATTTTGTACAAACTTGCCAGCAATATTTATTTGATTCTTCAGGATTACAAGAGCCAGAAACCTTCGTATATTACCAATATAAAGGCTGTCAAGGGATCCCAGAACAAAGAGTTCATAGCCCAGCTTGCCAATTGTTATAATTACATTGCCAAATATATAAAGATAATTAAAAATTTTATTATTGTAAAAAGTGAAAAAAAATTTGAATGAAAGCAATATCCATTAAATAACATCCATCTGAATAAAAAAAATAATTTGTAATAAAATCGAAATATTATATTAATTATTTTTATTAATTATGCTAATAGTTATATAATTTATGCTTAAATCGTATCGTTGTTTATATATCATTTTTCTGATGATTTTTACATGTTTTATTTATTCTTTAAATTCACAGAAAGACTCAATCGGTCTGTCATTAAATAAACGTTCCATTGATTTATATAGATTCGGCACGGGCAAAGATATTGTCATAATCATAGCAGGCATTCACGGTGATGAGAAAAATACAGTGCAGACAGCGTATTCATTTATCGATTTTTTTACAAATAATGAAGGTAAAATCCCCCAGAATAAATCGGTCTGGATCATACCGGATGCAAATCCCGACGGCACGGAGCGCGGGTGCAGATTAAATGACAATGATGTGGATTTGAACAGGAATTTTGATACGTCCGACTGGCGGCCGGATTTTTATTTTTATAATGTCAAGTTAAGTGCCGGCAGCAAGCCATTCAGCGAGCCAGAGACGCAAAATCTTAAAACATTTTTTGAATCGGTAAAAAACAGGAATGTGTTTGTTATTAGTCTGCATTCCGCGGGAAATGCGGTAATACCGGCAGACGATGATTATTCAAACAGGAAGCTTGCGCATTTCATTCAGGCAAACTCCGGTTATTGTTACGGGGGGAATGGCTACAAGGCTTCAGGCGACCTGACCGGCTGGGTATATGAAAAACTACGGATGCCTGCCGTTACCATTGAATTTAAAACAAGTGATGAAGATGAATTTGATAAATTGTTTCCTGCGATTGATGCATTGCTTAAGTCTGATTTTGGCAGCATGTTTTACTCCGGCAAGGATACGGGAACAGCGAATCCGGATGATATAAGCGGCCTGATCCAGGGGCTGCCTGAAAAAACCGTTGATCTTATAAAGGCGAGTGAGGATGAAAAAAACAGGTTCATCAAGCTTTATAATTCGATCAGGAATGATGAAGAGCTTCTCCTGCTTGTAAACAAGACGCATTATTTGTCAAAAGATTACGAACCCCCGGATCTTGTCGATGTATCCGGGATTTTTCCGGCCAATAAAAATTCTGTTTATCTTCGCAGGTTAATTTTGCCTGACCTGCAGGATATGTCCGAAAAGGCTAAAATGTCAAATGTTCGGCTCTTTATAGTATCCGGGTACAGGTCTTATGAAGTGCAGAAGGCGGTTTTTAACGGCTGGAAGGCAAAATACGGTGAAGAGGAAGCAAGGCGCATAAGTGCCCTGCCGGGATCATCACAGCATCAGCTTGGCACAACAATAGATTTTAACAGCCTGGAGCAGTCTTTTGAAAAAACCAGAGAAGGCTTGTGGCTTTTCAATAATGCCTATAAATATGGTTTCGTTTTGTCATATCCAAAAGGTGAGGAGCTGTTAACCGGATATGAATACGAGCCGTGGCACTACAGGTATATAGGCAAAAATGCATCGTTCATGGTTTATCATTATTTCGATAACCTTCTTGAAGTTTTTTTGAACTGGTACTGGAGCAAAAAAAGCTGGTAGAATACCCGCTATTTATTATTTTAACGGGCATGCCCCTCATACATGTTGAATAAAAGATTGACAAACCGCTTTAAATTAATATAATTATTCATCATGAAGTTTGATAAATTTGTTTTGTTTATTGCACTGGTAATTTTACTGACCGGCTGTTTTAATAAATATTCCGTAAAATATGTCGATGGTGCACAGTTTGTTAAAATTTTTAACGGGTATTATTACAGGATAAATCCTTCACTCATCGATTATTATTATGTAAACCGGTCGTCCGGTTATGCATGGGCAAAAATCTATATTAAAAATATTGATCCGGGCAGGATTAAGCTTTATCTTTATGAAAAAAAAATTCCGCAAAAAGAATTAAAGCAGTTTAAAAGTGATTTTAAATCAGAAATGTTTGATGTTTATAATGTCGGAAGAAACAATTTTTATGAGGACGATCTGGGCAGCCTCTGGCCAAAGACAGAATATGTTTCGGTAATCAGGCATAATCCGCAAACCATGAACATCGAGCCTAAAAATGCGGGTTGGAAAAATGGGTATATCTGGACAACCAACGCTGCAAATACTGAGATCAATGTGTATTTCCTGCATAACAACAGGCTTGTTTTATTCAATATGCTGATCGAGTATATTCCACAGGTTTCAACAGCTGACGAAGCTTCCGGGCTCTATATCCGGAACAAGAATGAGATTGTAAAACTGATAAAAGGCCTGCGGTTTAATTGAAATTTTATTAAATAAATAAAATATTTGACTTTTTAACAAATAAATTGGAAAATTGTTTTTAAATTGCCTTTATTCATGTATTATCCCTAAAAAAGGCAATATTTTTATGAAAAAAATGGGGATCTAATGGCGGATAAAAATAGTGATGTCAATGCTGAAAATGATGATAATTTAATGGAAAACGCATCCGGGGACAGCTCTCAATTGAATGATGAAAGCCTCCTGGAATCTTCAAAAGCGTCATTAAGCTTCATTGACAAGATACTTGAGTTTGTCACCGGTATTTCCAGTATTGAAAGGGCAAAAAACTCCAAGCTTAAGGAGATCAACAAGAGGCTTAAAAAGCTGAAATATAAATTTTATAATTTTAAAAACGATTTGATACTTCCTCCAATGGGTCAGTATTTTTATGATTTATACAGAATGAGCCAGAACCTTTCCAGGTTCCTTGATATTAAGAATCATTCAAAGTCCATAAAGCAGTTTATATTCGAGGTATTTTCAACAGAACCCCAGAAAAAAATGTATGCCGAGCTTGACAGGGCCAGCATTAATAATATACTTAATTCCAATCCTGATACAAGGGCCGCAATCGATACGATAAAGGTTAAAATAAACCAGTACATAAAAACTTTTGATGCTGAAACTATCAGGAAGATTAATTCTACATATAACCAGATTGTTGATCTGTCGAACATCGTAAATTTTGACTGGTTTTATCTTCTGCATAAATTTGATTCCGAGATTACCGATACCAACTTCAATTACAAACCTGATTTTGAGGCCCTTGACGGGAAATATATCCTTGAAGAATTAATTTCGCTGGCGGATTACTTTGAAACAATCGATTTTGGCATCGATTTTAAGTACATTTTCGATTATGTAAAGGCATACACCCAGGATGAGAATTTTGTCAAAATAATGAAAAAGATTATCCAGTATTGCAAGGTTTTGAAAAAAGATAATTATCTCATCCTGATCATAAAACTGGTTTACAAGAATCCTTTTTTCAAGCCTAAAAAATTTCAGTCGAATGCAAATGTAGTACAGGATTATCTCAATGAGTTTCAGCAGGAAATAAAAAAAATTGTCGACGGTGCGATCAAGGAAATCAAGAAAGACAAGATTAACAAGCTCCTGTTAAATATATTTCACACAACGGCTATTTTGAGACTGAAGTACTACACTCAGAAAACCAATGAGGTTCTGCAGAAAAAAAACATAGCCGGATTCAAGCTTATAGACCCACTGAATTTTTTGAAGGCTTATCTGTTGGATTTTTGCAAGGGAGAAGTCAAGACCCGCATTGATTTTCTTATAATCAAGGGGACCTGGGCCACCAATACGCAGTCATCGGAATATTCAAGGCTGCTTGATGATTTCAATGTCCTTTCCGACAGGGTTGTGGATTTTGATGAGAGCTGTTCGGAAGAGGAGTCTTACGGCAAGAATTTGCGAAAATTAAGTTATGCTGTAACTCATGATCCCAATGCAAAAATACTCCTTGGTAAACTGATTTTCAAGATTGAACAGGAAGCTCTCGGACTTCTCCAGGACGGGATAAGATTGTTCAATCATGT
>JBJKSS010000174.1:0-3374 GCA_046703745.1 Spirochaetota bacterium | reverse complement strand
TGATGATGATGCAGACAACAGGTTTTATGAAGAAACAAGCAGGTTCCCGGATATAATTGAAGATGTGATGCCGGTGCATCTATTGTGCAAAGATTACGGGAGATTTTTCAATTTGTGAATTTCGTTTGCCAGCCTGCAAATTTCATCGATGTTTAGGCACTCACCGCGGATTGTTTCGGCAATGTCAGCATTTTTTAATGCCCGGACAGCAGTGGTTTGGTTAAGCCCGAGAAGAGGCGACATTGCAAGATTGTTTTTAAGCTGTTTGCGCCTCGAAATGAACAGGGACCTTACAACCCTGAAAAAAAGATCCCTGTCGGCAAGGTCATATTCCGTGTTGTTTTTTTCGAATGACACAAGGCAGGACTCAACGTTGGGCGCAGGATAAAATGATTTCGGGCTGATTCTCGCGAAGATTTTGGGAGTGGTAAAAAAACGGCAGAATATCGACAGGCTGCCGTAAGTCTTGCTGCCTTCCGGTGCTATGATCCTTTCTGCAACTTCCTTTTGCATCATGAATATCAGCCTGCTGTATTCAATGCCTCCGGTAAAAATTTTTTCAAGGATCGGAGTTGTAATGTAATACGGAAGATTGCCCGCAATGACAAGCCTGGTGTATTTTGTCAAATCCAGATTTGCATAAACATCATCGAATTTTTTTAAAAAATCTCCTTCCACAAGAGTGAAGTTTTTGAAATCGGAAAAGCTGTTTTTTAAATGCCGGATGAATGCATTGTCGATTTCAAATCCGATGATCGATGCACCGGTTTCAATCAGCTTATGGGTCAGGCTTCCCAGGCCGCAGCCGATCTCCATGACGAGATCGCCGGCTGTAATTCCGGCGTTGGCTATTATTGTATCTACAACTCCCGCATTTATCAGGAAATTCTGCCCGAATTTCCTGTGAATCGCAAGGTTGTTTTCGCGGATAAAATTTTGTATTTCTTTTACACTAAAATACTTGAAATGCATGGTGAAAAAATATATTATATTCGGAAATATTGCAAGATTTTTTGCCGTTAAAAACAGAAATTTCCGGTATCAGGTGATTCGCCGGTTTCATGGGTCAAAACCGTTTCCTTTACAGGAAACAAGGGGGTTGCAACGCCTTGTTTTTCCAGAAAACTGACGGATTACGGTATCAGGCTTTAAAACAAGTATCAAGCAAATAATAAAAATAGAAGAAAGCATCGGATGAAAAAAAAACTGTTCAAATTATTTCTGATTCTTCTTGTCTGTCATATTACAGGCTTAAGCAATACTGAAAATGCAATTAAACCTGAACATTCCAGTTTGTCTTTCAATGAGGCCGGACCGGGGCGGGGCAGTTGTAACCCGGAAAGGGAAAATATAATTTCAGTCAATGGCCCTAAAACGCCGCCCCTGCATTCCACAGCTGTTAACGCACCAAAAACGGCAATCGCGTCTTCGCTAAATGAGCTGGATCCATACGCTGATTTGAAAGATGAAATCGATCTTGATCGGGCCCGCAGGAATTCATTCAAATATATCAATATCGAAAAAATGGAAAGGTTTTATAAAAAAATAAACGAAAACGATGCGGCCTTTGTTATCAGGAATATAGATTCGCCTGGTAAAATAAGGAATTATTTTCTTTCACAAAAATTATATTCTTTGCGGGATATTAAATCCGAAAATCCCGATGTTTACGGGTATGCCGCGTACATTCCGGAAAATTCAAAAGGCGTGTTTTTTTGCTATCAGAAAGTTAATTATGGCAACGGGGTAGTCAGGGATTTTTACCAGATATATGACTTTACCGACAAATCGGTTTCAGGCATTGATACCGAGTCCAACGTACTTTTGTTTTTCAAAGGCTTCGGGGATATGAAGGGATCGATGCTTGATGTTTACGACAATAAGGCAAATGTCCTGAAAAGAATAAAAATGCCTGAAAACGGTTTTTGTGTTTTCCCGAACAACCGGTATGGTGAGGTTTTCGTCTATAAGGAAGGTAATGAAAATTTCCTGTTCAGGGAAGGGTTGAACAGGGTGGTTAAATCCGGGTTCAATTTGTATGCCAACTACAGTGTTGACAGCACTCTCAATGTAACGGTGAACGGCATGATTTTACCCGGCGAATGGGACAGGCCCATTGAAAAAACGGTTTTATCCGCACGAATAAACCAGGGAGGCAGGGTGCTGTCAAACAGGAAAAATATCCGGGTTGACGGTTCGGGAAACTTCAGTTTTTCATTCGCAAAAAGCCCGAATGACGATCCTGTTTCCATTGATTTTTATGCCGATAAAAAATTGATAAAGACCTGCGTGCTGAATGAATTTCATGATGAACGTTATTTTATGGCAGGGGAAACAATGCCTGGGCTGATTGTTTTAAGGGAAGACAGGATATTCAAAAATTGCCCGGCAAGGTTCGATATAAATGCACCGGCTGATTCGCAGATTGATTCCATTTATTACACATGGAGCACGTCTTACCGGAAGTCGCAGGAATTTTTATACAGGGACAGGGGAAAACCCGAAATACTCGTCAATCTTCCCGAAAATGAAAAGGAATACAAGGTGAGCTTCGATGTCCTTTTGAAGAACGGCAACGACATAAAGCAAAGTTTCAACATTGAAAGGGCCGATGAATCCGCGGGTAAAACCCTGATCAATCTGCCGGATTATTGCGGGGCCCGGGGTAAACTTAACCTGGATTTTTATTCTCCCTTTGAGAATGTTTCTTCATACCTTGTTATGTATAACAGAAACATATTGAAATACGAAGCAATAGATATAAGCAAGGGGTATAATGCCGTAACGGTCGATTTGCCCGGAACCGAGTTTCCCTATTACAGGTGCCTTGTTGTCGTTAAAGATGATTTAACGGGAAATGTCGTTAAATATGTAAAAAATATATTCATCAAAAAGGATTATCCCGGGCTGGCAGCAGATTATTCGGAAAATGAAAAAAAGATTGATATCGGTTTTACTGACGATGACAATTTTAATGAAAACAGAATATTGTACCAGTACGGCCCTGTTGATTATGATTCATGTAACTCGATGATAGGTTCTCTTTTTGCCTTTAATGACATGATCGATCCCGACGTGTTGAAGATACAGATATACAGGGGCGGGACGGCTTTCCCGGGGGCAAACGGTTTGAAAGGCATGAGCCTTGATAACCTGTCCGGCAAGAGTTTTAAGCTTGAATACCTGATTTATAAAAAAGGGACATACAATCACTATTACAGCAGGATGTATTCCGGCAAGAATACGGTTTCGGCGGAATGCACCGGGCCCGATGAAATTGACATGAATGATTCTCCTGTCTTTAAACTGAAATTGACCAACAACTCTGGGATCAGGAGGGATTTTCGGCTGAAGATAATCGTAAACGGATACGA
>JBJKSS010000173.1:0-2629 GCA_046703745.1 Spirochaetota bacterium | reverse complement strand
CCCTTGATTCGCCTTCTTCTTCGCCCGTTTCGTCATTTTTATGTTTTTTTAATTTGTTGAGCAGATTTTTTCTTTCATCGTCGTTTAAATCTTTGGATAGGCGGTCGAATTCGGATTCATATTTATAATTGTTCATAAGTTTTGCTTTAAAGAAAATTGAAATACAGCATGCAATGCCGCACGGAACTATGAAGGCATTGAGCCATTATTATAATATTATAATATATTATAATATATTATAATAATTTCGAAAGAATTAAATAATAATTTTAACAATTATAATTTAAAAACCTGATTTTTATCCGAAAATATACTATATCAGCAATGCAGCCGCTTTCTTGAAGAGAAATATCACATTAGCCGGACAATTGTTAAATATTGTAAAAAAACGCCTATGTATCGAAGTTTAATAATATAATGGTATTTGTATTTTTTACAAGCGGCTTAAAGAGCGATTTAAGGAGAATAAACGCAAATGATCATGAGAATAATGATAATATGCCTTATGGTTTCGGTCTGTTCGGGACTGTTCGGCCTCGACCTTTCTTTCGATACGAACAATGACGGGGTGACCGACAGATGGATTACGGTCGAGTTGATGAAGGACTGGGCAAAATTTGATTTTAATAAAAACGGCAAGCCGGATGAATCCTTTTTTTATGAGGAATCAGACAAGGTCTTTTTTATTTCAACGGAAAAACTTGATTCTACAAAAAACGGGAAACCGAACATCTTCATGACAAACACTGTCAAGGGCCCGGATGTCATGACCAAAATAGAATCCGATGTCGACGGAAGCGGCAAAATAAACCTTGTAGTATTCAAAAAAAATGACAAAAAATATTTGCAGAAGATGGACACCGATCATTACGGAGTATTCGATGTCGAGGATGCATTCGATGAAAACGGCAGGATGATCAGGGAATCGGTTGATTCGAAAAAGGTTAAAAACGGAACTTACGACGACAATTATTATTATGAAAACGATCTTCTTGTCAAGGAAGTGCTTGACTCCAACTTTGACGGGAAGCCCGATGTCTGGGTTACATTCAAATACAATCCGGATAATTCGTTCAAGGAATGCGTAATTGAAAGGGACGGCAATTATGACGGCAAGGTCGATGAATGGCATTACACGGATAACCAGAGAAGGGTTATAAGGGTTGAAAAGGACACAAACGGTGACGGCAAGCCCGACAAGATAATCAGATATGACAACTGATAACGGCAATTACGTATTCGGCAGGAACCCTGTAAAGGAAAAATTAAAACTTGTCAGGAACGGCGAGCTGATCCTGAGGGACGGCATAAACAAATCCCAGGTAATCGACATAATCAAGAAGGCAAAAGACAAGGACATAAGGATCACGTACCTCGAAAGGGACAGGTTCAGGGAGCTGTTCGGCGAAAGCAGCCAGGGAATAGCGCTTAAAATCAGCGATGAATTCATAGAGGAAATTACCGAATCCCGGATAATCGAATATCTGCAACCGTTAACGACGAGTTTTGTGCTGATACTTGACGGCATCAAGGATGTGGGCAATTTTGGGGCAATCCTGAGAAGTGCACTGTTGTTCAATGTGGATGCCGTGATCCTTCCGAAGGATAATTCCACGCCGATTACCGATGCGGTTGTAAAATGCTCGAGCGGCGCGGTTTTCCAGAGCAAAATAGTATATGCCGTCAACCTGTCCAGGATCATCGGAGAATTGAAAGAAATTGGATACTGGGTTTACGCCGCGGACAAGGCCGGCGAAGACATGACCAGCATTGATTTCGGAGAAAAAACCGCTGTGGTAATGGGCGATGAAAATAAAGGCATAAGGGAGCTCGTCAGGAAAAACTGCGATGCTGCCTTTACGATACCGACCAACGGCAAGCTTGATTCGCTCAACGTCTCTGTAAGCACCGGCATAATCCTCTACGAATTGAACCGGCGGTTTTCCAAAAAATGATTTGCCGGTTCACTGTGTCATTATGTCAAAATCCTGATCAGTTGTTATGCTGTCATCTCTCAGCATATTCCTTTTTTTATCAGTTTTTTTATCTGGTTTTCCGGTTTTATTTCTTTCTTTTGTGAACACCGCATCGTCGAATACCTGTTTGAATACATCAAGGGCGTTTTTAACAGTAACTAACTCTATTTTTTCCCTGCATACGGCCGGCAGGTCATCAAGGTCCTTTTCATTCTCAAGGGGGATAATGACCCTGGTTTTTTTATACCTCAATGCGGCAAGGGATTTTTCCTTTAACCCGCCGATCGGCAGCACCCTGCCTGTCAGTGTTATTTCACCGGTCATTGCATAATTCGAATGCATCGGGACTTTGGTCAGTGCCGAAAGAATCCCGCATGTTATGGCGATCCCGGCAGAGGGCCCGTCCTTGGGTATGGCGCCTTCAGGGAAATGGATATGAACATCAAAAGATTTGTAGAAATTTTTTATCTTGATATCGAACAGCTGGGCATTGGCCCTTATGTATGAGAATGCCGTCTGTGCGGATTCTTTCATGACTTCCCCGAGTTTTCCCGTGAGTATGATTTTGCCTGTTCCCGGGTAGAGTACGACTTCGATAGGAAGTATCGATCCGCCGTATTCCGACCATGCCAGGCCGTGCGAAACCCCAATGT
>JBJKSS010000172.1:0-2714 GCA_046703745.1 Spirochaetota bacterium | reverse complement strand
CACAGGATATGAATGACCGTGGCCCGGGTAATCAATTGCCAGTACGCGGCCGGCAGGTGTAAGTCGGGGAGCAAAATGATCCATCATTATATCGATGCTGCCGCTGAACCCGTTGAACATGAGTATTGCGCTTCCGGATTTTCTGCCGTAAATTTTATATGCAAGTCTCAGGTTTTTGTATTCAAACAGGCTTATGCTGCGCTTTAATTTTTTCGGCGACCAGCTGCCTGTTTTGACTTCTACTTTTTTCATAATATTATTATATTTGTTTTGTTTGAAATTTCAATAATAATTATTTTTCCGTATATTTTTCGTCTTTTAAAAAGGCTTCCCTGAACCTTTTAACGCCTTCAATTATTTCGGCTGTCGTGAGGTTGCCGTATCCGAAAATTAATTTGTCCCGGTGCTTTCCCCTGATAATGGCGTGATCCTCCACAGGATAAATTACGATGCCGCGAGCCTCGATTTTTTCGACAAGCTCATCGGTAAAATCCGCGCCCTTGAAACCCGCCACGACATACAGTCCAGTGGAATCCCCCGTGATTTCCACATCGCCGCCGAAAGCATTCCAAAGACACTCGCTCAGTATTTCCCTTTTTTTACGGTAAATTTTTTTCATTTTTACAAGATGTCTTTCATAATAGCCGTGCCTGATGAAGTACGCCAGTGCGGCCTGGTTAACAGAAGTGGAGACGAGTCCCATAGAATTTTTGATCCTGCGGCATTCATCGGCCAGGCCGGGCGGCATCACCATATAGGCGAGCCTTATTGCCGGGAACATCGTTTCGCTGAACGTTCCGACATGGATGACTCGGTCCGGGTCCAGGGTGCAGATCGGGCTCACGGGGTAACCCGTAAAACGAAATTCTCCGTCATAGTCGTTCTCTATTATGAATGTTTTGTTTTTTCTTGCGAATTCAACCAGCCTGATGCGCCGCTGGATGGGGAGCACTCCTCCCATGGGAAACTGGTGGGAAGGAGTTACGGCAATGAAGCAGGCTCCCGGGTCTTCCGGTATTTGTTCCGTGTCGATGCCCCGGCTGTCGGCGCTCACCGGCTTTATTGCGATGTTCATGGCATCGAAAATTTTTTTTATTCCGTTGTACGACGGATCCTCGATAATTGCCGTATTGTACCTGCCTTGCAGCATCCTGGAGAGTATCAGGAATCCTTCCGCAGAGCCGGATGTGATGATTATGTTTTCCGGTCCGCAATTTATGCCCTTTGTCCTGAGGAGAAGCCTTGCAACCGTTATGCGCAGTTCAGTCAATCCGGCGGGATCGGAATAATTTTTGGAAGTCTCGTGTGAATCAAGGAACGACTCCTTGAGGCTCCTTGCCCATTGAGCATCCGGGAACATCGACAGGTCAGGGGTGCCGCTGATAAAATCGATTGCATCGTCATCTTTTGCTTTGGCAGGTGAATAACCCGGCGCTGTGTCATAAGTATAATAGTTGATGTGTTTTTCCAAAGATGTGCCTTTTGCCACATAGGTGCCGGAACCCCCGGAACTTTCAAGGAACCCTTCGGCAATGAGCTGTTCATAAACTTCCATGATAATATTTCTCGAGACGCCAAGGTCTTCGGCGAGCTTCCTGGATGACGGAAGCTTTTCACCGGCAAGAAGCTCCCTGTTGAGAATTTTATCCCTCAGGGCGGTATCTATCTGCCGTGTGAGTGAAAGATTTGCATTTCTGTCGATTTTCAGCCAAAGCATTATTCATTCTCCCGAAAAAACCGGTACCGGAAAAATTGAGGCAAAGCGGCACTTTTACAAAACGGTTTTTCGCAGTATAAATAAATCGGTTTGAATTTACAAATGAAATTTAAAGAGGAGAAAAATCATGACAGAAAGAATGACAAGAGTTTTGGGTAAATCCGGGATAAAGGTAAGTGCCGTGGGGCTTGGATGCTGGGCAATAGGCGGTGTCTGGGATTTCCTTGGCACCCCGGCAGGCTGGAGTAAAGTGGATGATGATGATTCCATTAAGGCGATACAAAAAGGTATGGACTTGGGAATAAATTTTTTTGATACTGCCGCTAATTACGGAGCAGGTCATAGCGAGCGTATCCTGGGACAGGCAATCAGGGGAAAACGCGATCAGGTGGTTATATGCACCAAGTTTGGTTACAATGTCGATGAACAAACCAAGAACGTTTATACCTATGGCAAGAGTGAAGAGGAAAGTGAAATTATCGGGCATGTAAGGCAGGATCTGGAAAAAAGCCTTAAGCGTCTCCAGACAGATTATGTCGATGTTTATCTTCTTCATATTTGGGGATTAAAACTCGATATAGCTATGAAAGTGCGGGACGAACTTGATGAACTTGTCAGAGATGGCAAGATCAGGACTTATGGCTGGAGCACAGATCGTGAGGACGCAATCGAGGGAATTTGCCGGATCGCCGAATTGCAGCGTTGTAATGCAGGGACTTAATATCTTTGATGGAAGCATGAAGCTTTTATCACTCTGCGAAGAGATGAATCTTGCAAGCATAAACAGGGGGCCGCTTGGCATGGGGATATTAACCGGAAAATTTACTCAAGATTCGAGTTTTAATGACGATGATGTGCGAAAACATGCGCAATGGTTTTCCGGGCTTAAGGACGGCCATCCGAACAGGGAGTGGCTGGATGCGCTTGACAAGATAAGGGAAATTTTAACAGGCAGAGGGCGCACTTTGGCTCAAGGGTGTCTTGCGTGGATCTGGGG
>JBJKSS010000171.1:0-10632 GCA_046703745.1 Spirochaetota bacterium | reverse complement strand
GAAATGAAATAGAGATTGCATATATTGATGCTAATGTGAATCCTGAAGTTAAATTTAAAATAGGCCTGGGCAACTTTCATCTGATAGGATTAGGGAAGCCCTTGCTTAGACATCTTTCCCAACATATCTTTCTTGTTCATTCATTTAACGTAATATTTCATTATTAAATTCTGCTTTGCAAAAAAACTTCGTCTAACCGATATAATTAGTTATTGATATGTAATTATTTTAATAATAATATAATCTCGAATACTTTTATTGGGGTTGAATTATGAATGTTTTTATTAAACACCTTTATTGCTTGTTATTTCTTTTTTCTTTACCCGCTTATAGCAGTTGCCAAAACATTAAAAATTTAAGCCATACTGAAATAAAAATGTATGATAATATATTTGAATTTACAATACTTGAAGAAATTCACTTTGATAAAGAAATCTTTTTGAAAATTTTTTATGATTTTGGCAATATGAAGCTATTTACCGAAAATTCTCACATGAAATGTGTATTATTGAAAGAAGATGAAGAAGGTCAAATTATAGAGTACAATTTCACTTTCCTGATCTGTAGAGCCAAATATATTTATTTTCGAAAGATAGACTACAATAATAATTTAATTTTTTTTAATCTCACCGATTATAATATTAATATTGATTATGTCCCAAATCCTCTGGATACTATTGGCTATTATAAATTTATTGAAAAAGATGGCAAGAATTATCTCGAGTATTATCAAAAAACCACTTTGGACAGAACTATTAAAAATTTTCATAAATTTTATATTAAAGCAGAGGCAAGACAATTTGAGAAAAATTTAAGTAAATTTTTAAAAACATTGCCATCAAACATTCCTTAATGCTTCTTCTTTTTATACATTGCAACTTCCAGTGAGCAGACCAGAAAGTGTTTAGCAACCTTTGAAATTCCTGTTTTTTCAAAATGATTGGCACTGAAAATTTTGTCTGTTTTTTTCACATTCTGATAGTTTTGTGGACCTACCATAAGAGATACAAAACTTAAAAAAAGGTGATCATAAAAATTTTTTTTAACGGCCTGCCCTATGATCACGCAACCATCATCATTTAACAGTTTATCAAAAATTTCAACTGATTTATTTTGATTTGTAAAATGGGGAAAAGAGTGAGTACCGATGATAATATCATATTTTTTATTTTGACCTTCCAAATCAAGCACATCCATTTTTTTTAAATAAGTTTTGGAACCCAGTCCTTTTTTTCTTGCTTCTTCAAGCATTCCATCGGAGACATCTATACCGTCAAGTTTTAAATGAAATTCTGAAAAATGATTTATGATCATTTCTATCAACACTCCGGTACCGCATCCAACATCAATTATATTGTAGACTTTTTTTTCATCGGTTATTACATTTTCCAGCATTTCCATAACTGCGTACCTGGTTGGATAGAGCGAGTTTTTATTTGCCCAAAGTTTATCATAGCTATGGGACCAGTAATCCCATGCATCTTTAACAGATTTAAAAAAAAACATTTATAACTCCTCGTGTTTTTTAAATTTATGATAAAACCAAATATATAATTATTGCGGTCAAAAGATATTCGGCGGTACCTTTTTTTTGATATATTTTCGATAATGCAAATTTACAAAAAAGGCAAAAATATAACTAAAGGGGTTTGTAAGCAAGTTACGGTTTAACAATGTTCTCTTTAAAATATTTCTTATTAAAAAAGTCTTTTCATTAATTTGCCAATATAATTTTTCCAACTTCTGCGGTGTAATATTTTCAGGAATGTAGACAGATTTTGTTCCATCATAATCCTTTAAATTTTCTGTTAACAAACGGCGGGATCTTTTATAATTTTTATAAAGTTTCGTTCCTGGAATTGGAGTAATTATATAGAACCGGGGAATTGCTATTTGACTATGCATAATAAAATCAAAAGTATCATTTAAACTTTGTTCAGTATCGCTGTCGGTACCGAAAATCATTTCAGAGCTAACCATAATTCCCTCCTTGGCAATAATGTTAATCAGTTTTTCATGTTCGTTAACATTTAGCCACTTTTTATTTAATTTATTCAACCCTTCCTGGGTAATGCTTTCGATACCAAAACTCATCATGGTCACACCGGATTTTTTGGCTATCCTTAACAGAGAGGGATTTTTGGCTATGAGTAAGGAACACTGGCTGGACCAGCTCATGTTTAGGGGGGTAATTCTCTCGCATAACTCCATGAAATACCCGGGATTACTGACTATATTGTCATCGATGAGATAAAAGCTCTTAAAGCCAAGCTTCTTGACCATTTTAATATCACGAATGACCTCGTCTATCGGTCTGGTTATATACCGACCTTTATAAATACAGGCAATAGAACAAAATGAACAAGAGTTGGGACAGCCTCTGCCGGCCTGTACGGGAAGCATGGTGCCTATTGGCTTACTGGTAAGCAAATCATAACGCGGAAGCGGTAAATTACTTAAGTCAGTTACCGGATGATGGTAAATTTTTTTTATCCTGCCTGTTTTTTGATAATCTTTCAGCATTAAGGGATATGAAATTTCTGCATCCCCTACAATGACGGAGTCCACCACTTCAAGAGCCTTTTGAGGCATCAATGAAGCCATGTACCCTCCCATGACAACAACTTTATTCCGTTTTTTAAATTCTTTTGCAATTTCCAGTCCTCGAAAGGAGGCGTGTCCCATGGTACCTATACCCACAATATCTGCATCACTTTCAAAATTAATATCATCTACCACTTCAATTTTTATTTCAACATCCCATTCTGACGGAGTCATTGCCGCCAGCAAAGGAAACACAAGTCCCGGCAGATAAATTTTTTTTTGTTTACAAAGCTTGTTATCCGTGCCATATTGGGTAGGTTGGATGAATAATATTTTAGGCATTGTTGTCTCCGGTTTTTGCTTCATTTATTTTTTTTTGATATTGCTTCCAAACCATAAAACTTCCTTTCAACATTTTAAAAAGTATTATTGGGGAATAACTAATGAGATAACGTAAAAGATGCTTCGGCTGAAACAATACCTGGTTATATAGTTTTACAATTTGCTCGTAAAATTCATAGACATGGAGTTTTTCGGGCTGAATGCTCACGTGGGCCAGGTCCCACTTTTCGAAATCCTGCCGATCAATAAGGAGTTCATTGTCATTATTCCCGGCATCCGTTCCAGGCAAGGGAGTGAAAGGCTGTAAATTTATATATTGCAGCCCTGTCTTTTTTAAAATTTGTCTGCATCTATTAAAATCATCTTTTGACCAGTGAGGTGGAATTATTATCGTCGCAAAACAATCAATATTATTTTCCTGCAATATTTTTAATGCATTGAAATTCATTTGAGAATTCACATTTTTATTATAGCTTTTCAATTCTTCATCAAAAAAAGATTCGAATCCAACAATGATCGTTTTTAATCCAATAGATTTAAACTCCTTTATTAATTCAGAGTTTTTGGAAATAAAATCTGCCCGGCCGTATATCAAATATTTTTTCTCAATTCCCTTATTCTTGCATAATCTTATAAATTCCCTGACTCTCTGTTTGCTTGCAAGAAAATCATCATCCACTATGTAAATTTCTTTTTCACTTACAGACTTTAATTCATTTATTACGTGTTCTAACGGCAGTTCCACATATTTGCCGCAGGTGATTTTACGACAGTAGCAAAATGAACATTCATGAGGGCATCCAAAAGAGGTTTTAATTAATGCAACTTTTTGGTGAAAGATGTAAAAATAATGTTTCCTGTACTTCCGGGTAAATCCCCTGTCGGGAATTATGGCTTTAAAATCGAAATCCGGCAGTTTATTCTTTTTGAGAATTGCGTTTTTTTCAAGCACTCCAGCGGGCAGGCTTTCATTCCCCGCAATATGTTCAATTAACTGCGAAAATACTGTAACTGCATTGCGAATGACTCTGAAGTCAATAAATTCTGATGAGAAATGCTCCGGATTTAATTCGCAATGAACACCGCCTGCAATTGTAACAATTTTATGATCAAAAGATTTGATAAGGCGGCATGTATCTATAATATCATTGACATTGGTAATATACCCGGTTAGACAAATAATCCGAGGATTTTCTTTTTTCAGGAAATAGGCCAAAGATTTTTTTTCCAGTATAAAATCTATGATCTTTGGTTGATGTTTTTCTTTAACCAGTGTACAGAGAATTTCCAGTTCCAAAGGCTCCACGATCATCATATGCTGGAGCCCGATTGTTTCAACTGAAGGCTTAAGCCTGATCATCAGTATTTTCATAATTATCCTCTTTTAATACCCTGGTTTCCGGGATATGATAGTTATATTCAAGCAGATGCTTTGTTTTTGAAAGAATTATATTTAGAAGAGAGTTGGAATGAAAGCCGCACAGGTATTTTATGCATAATTTGCCGCCAGTTCTTGTTTTTGGAATTTCAGCAGTTTGTCCCAAATCAATTGAACTGGCTTTGGAATCTATTCCTTCTTCTATGATTTTAAAAAGAATGTTAAAGTAGGTGTTGAATTCCGGATTGCAGGCGTAATTAATTCCACCCAAAAAAAATCCGAGCCTGTTTTTATAATGGATATTTATATGCCATCCCAAAAGTGTTTTTTCATTATAGTAGGAATGCAGCCGGAAAATATCAGGAAGGTTTTTAAAAAAATCGAATGTCAGGGTTTCCAGTTTGCCCTTGCTCCTTTTTAAAACATCCAGATAATACTGATAATGCAGAGGAGTAAAACAACTGCAAGTTTGAATTATTTTTTTTATTTCCTTGAATGGCTTTGTTATTTTGTAATAACGCCTTTTATAGGGTGATCTTAATTGATCAAGATAATTGTTAAAAGATGAAAACCGATTACTAAAAATAACAGTCGGTAATGTCTGCCCAAAAGACAATCGATGAGAATAATTTTGATAAGGAGGAAGATTTAATCCGATAGTCAGACCTTTCTCTATTTGAGTGATTTTTGACAGCAGTTCACTTTGATATTTGGGATTTCCCAGGATACCGCTGGCGGAAACAGAGCATGGGATACCGATTATGTTCATTTTGACAGGACTTTTGATTTTCAAAAAAGACAACAAGTCAATAGGGATAGTATAAACTACCGCACAGGATAATATATCATTGCCAGTCGAATCAACCAATAAATAATACCTTTGTTTGCATGGATTGTATTTTTCTGCATGGATTAAAAAATCCCTGGTTTGAAAATACTCTTCTGCCGGATTATCCCATGATAAGGGCAAGCTGGATGCCGTACTGTATTTTTTTATATTCAAGTTCATAGGTTGCTCTCAAAAATGGCATACCTGCGGTGAGGAGTTGCCTTTTCACCGTAAATACGTTCATAATACCTTGAAGCGGTAAAAATGCTGTCTAAATTGTTTTCAAAAATGAAACCGCCTTCAAAATATCTATAATTGTACCGGAGGCAAAGTTCTCCTAATTTATGAAATAGCATAAAAGCCACTCTGGACTTTCTGTATCGGGGGAGCACTGCAATTTCGGTTAACCTTATAGTATCTATGGGATTGATTAGTTTGTATTTCAAATAATGCAAAAGATTAATTTCTTGATGGTTCTTTTTTACAAGCTGGTTAAAATCCGGATACCAAAATAAAAATCCTACCGGTTTTCTGTCAATTTCTGCAAAAATGAGATTATCATTGTTGATCAAAATTTTAAACTGATCAAAAAGTTCATAATTTTCCAGTGGAGTCCTGTCGGACCAATATAAGGTTTTGTTTTTAAAACTGCTGTTATCCAGAGATGTATAAGTCTCTATTTCCTCTTCCAGTTTATTTTTATCAAGAAATCTGATCTTTATATTTTCATCCTTATACCGGGTATAATTCTGATTAAAATAATCTATAAAATTTTTTGTTTTAAATTTGAAAGTAACCATCTTGTTGGTAATACAATCCTTAAAATAATCTATATAATAAGGTTTTGTATACGGCAATCCAAAAAGGGGTATGTCAAAATTATTCAGCAAATTGCCTGCCTGATAATTAAGATGTCCATTGAGCCCGAAAATTATTTTCTTGCACCCGGGAAAATCTTTTTTTGCAATTTTAATAATACTTTCTTTAACATCTTCCAATCCGTCAAAAGCTTCAAAAAAGCTTGTTTGAACATATTCATTCAGATTAAAATCATGAATTAATGCAAAGCGCCCGGCTGGCTGATTATTATTAAAAATAAGATATTTAATAATTTTACTGTGTTTATGAAATTCAGTCGGGCCAGTGCATAACAAGTGAATAAGCTCTTCCTCGGTCCTGCGGAAATTATGGTCATTACCATATATATCTTTAATGATGTTATAGAAAAGTTTGTCTTCTTTTTTATTTGTTACTTTTTTTATAATCATATAAAATACTCCTCCGGTTTTGGAAATCCTAAAAAAGAAGTTACCAATGAAGAACAGTATGAGCCTGCGTTTCCAAAGATGATAATATCATTGTCCCGGGCAGGAGGAAGTTTGATGTTTTTAGCCAAAAAATCCCTGGAATACGTGGAACATCCATAAACAGAAGAAATCAATTTATTTTTTGAATTATTATTATTTCCGATATAATAGACAGGATGATGGGCCTTGTCAGGATAAAATAAAGGTCTGGGAAATTGGGTACTTGAAGCATTAACGCCAATTAATTGAACATCATTTCTTATTTTAACATCTGTGACTTTGCAAACAAAAAAAGCACTGTTCCCTCCAATAATCCTTCCGGGTTCCAGAATTAATTTAAGATTCTTTTTTAACTGCCGGGACGCTTTTGACATTAATTCATCGAGACGATATCCATAATTTTCAAAATTAAAAGAGCTGTTTGTATCATTGTCATCGATCCCGAATCCTCCTCCAAAATCGAGACTCTTTAAATTGGGAAAATAATGAGCCACTTTTATTATTTCCTGATAACAATCCAATAAATAGTTCACATCCATTATATCCGTACCTGCGTATAAATGAAGACATTCAACTTCAGGGTTATTCTTTAAACTCATCAGTTCATCAATCGTGACTCCCAACCTGCTGTTTTTGCCGATAAAAAAACCGGCGTCCGACTCATGCGGTTTAACATTATCACCAATGTTGACTCGAATGCCAAAAGGTTTATCCGGTATCAGTTCTTCCCATTTTTTAACCTGGGATAAAGAATCCAAATTAACAAATATATTGTTATCGCTGATAATTTTCATTGTCTCTCCGGAAAGTGCGCTGGCTGTAAATATAATATCATCATTTTTATAGCCTGCCTTCATTGCCTCATTTAAATGATTCAAGGAATTAACAAATACTTTTATTGATTCATTTTTTAAGACAGATAAAAACTCCCGGTTTATATTTGCCATGGTTGCAAAATGAATGGATTTGTTTTGATAGTTTATATTCTGAAACTTTTTGATATTTTCAATAATTTTTTTCTTGAAGTAGATATAATAGGGAGCACTGACATCACTATTGAATTGTTTGATGCAATTAATGTAATCAGTATCTTGAAATGTTAACATGATTCTTCTCCTTGTGAGTGATATTTTTTTATAATGGTTTTAGGTTGTTCTCCGTAAGGATTAACCAAAAATTTTACAGCGCCGTAGATACGGATCAATAATAATAATGGCACCAGGATTAAGCCAAAAATCATACCGGGAAGAGCCAATAATTTATATTTCCTGAAAAACAATGTCATGGATTTTTGCCATGATTTCCTGAATCCTTTGCCATAAAAGAAAAATATACCGCTAAAGGCAAGAGGATATATCTGGAAAAGCATCTTCTTATACCCTGATTTTCTGTTTAATAATGCACAATCTTCTGTTGATTTTAAATAATCAAGACCGTTTAATAAATTGGCAAAAACACGAAAGGCCCAATGCCCGCCGAAAAGAACCAGTTTTTTATAAGTTTCGAAAATTATTCCACGGACTTCATGATGTTGAAGATTTTTAAAATAAAAATTAAATTTTCCCACGCCATCATTCTTATATTCATAATTTTCAATAATCCTGTTTTGATCTTTCATTTTTTTCCATAATGGTGTGCCGGGAATGGCATGGAGCGGGACGACCTGATAAAAAGTAGGATTTAATCTTACAAATTGATCTGTTTCATTTTTTACAGATGTAATATTATGATCATCCCATCCGATTACCATTGATCCCAAAGTATTAATACCGGCTTTGTGAAGCTCATGAAAAATTTTCTTGATATCAGGGCCTTTTCGTTTGATCAAGTTTTCTTTTTGTAGAATTTTTTTATCAAAGGATTCTACCCCGATAAAAATGGTGCCTATACCGCATTTTAATAATTCCGGAATGGTATATTGCGAGAGGGAATTAATTGATGTAAATATGGTTAACAATAAAGGTCTTTGTAAAAGATCGGGATCACGGGAATAACTGTCCATAAATTCCAGAACTTCTTCCCTGTTATCCAGAAAATTCTCATCATAAATTATGGCACTGTTTATTCCGGGAAATTTATTTGAAAGATTTTTGATTGCTGCGAACAATGATTTCATATTGCATAAGGAAATTTTTTGATGCTTAAAATGGCTTGAAGTGCCGCAGAACACACAGGCATTTTTACAGCCCAGGGTTTTAATAAAATTAAACTGTTTAAAAATAGTCAGATTTGTTCTGAAAAATGAAGTTGGAGTGATCATCAATTCCTGCTTAATCGGTATATTATTTTTAATTCCCCATTTTATTTTTAAATAATCACGCATGTAGGATATGCCTTCACCATAGCAGATATAGTCGACACTCTTTTTGATTTTTTTTTCAATCCCATAATTTTCAGAAAAAATACTTGTCCCATAACCGCCTATGATAATAATAATTTCAGCATTGTATTCTTTTATCCATTGTACCATATTTAATAATTTTTCAGATAAAACCAAAGTGAAAGAAAATACAATGATATCATAGCTGTTTTTTTTAATTTCGTTACAAAACTTTTTAAATGTTGGATTTTCCAGGACCGTACTGTTAACATTCAGGTTTTGGGCAATAAAATGCAGGGGATGCCAGCTGTGAAATTGTTTTAATTGGAATACACCTTGATATAATGTATTTCTGTAGTAAAAATAATCGATTGGATCTTTTTTGATTGAAGTTTTTTCAAACGGAATATATGGCGAAGTAAATAGGATATTAGGCCTGTTCAAAAAAGTCCCCCTTGTATCGCGGCTCAAGCCGCAGGTTTAAAACATTAAAAAGTGCATGGGTTCATAAACAACGTTTATCATCATGTTTGATTTTAGATTATTACAAAACATATTAATATTCAATGTTTAATTGTTTCGGGTAGGCGAAATTTTTTTGAATGCATCCGTTAATAATAAAAAAACAAAAGTTAATAAATAATCACTGTTATATTAATTAATTTCATGATATGTTTTAACTCTGCTCCAATTTTTAAATTTATTGCATAAGGCTGGAATTTAATGAAAAACCTTTTGCTTATCAATCCTCCGATTCATGATTTTACCGCCTACAATCTTTGGGCAAGGCCGCTGGGCCTGCTTTATATATCATCCATTCTGAAAAAGACAGGTTTTAATGTAATATTCATCGACTGTCTTGATTCCCAATATGAAAGAACCATGCTTGAAGCCGACAGTTCATATACAGGAAGTAAAATCGGAAAATTTTCCACATTCAGATATTTCAGGAAAGAAATCAAGAAACCCGAAGTTTACGGCAGGATTAAAAGGAAATACTACAGGTTCGGCATAAGCCCGGAATATCTGGCAGAATTAATCTGCACGTTTAATAAACCTGATGCGGTGCTTGTTACTTCAATGATGACATACTGGTACCCGGGCGTGTTTGAAGCAATTGATGTCGTTAAAAAAATATATCCTGATGTGCCGGTGATCCTCGGCGGGATTTATGCCATGCTCTGCACCGAGCATGCAAGGTTAAAAAGCGGTGCTGATTATACGGTAAATACAAACGATACAATTGTATTAATGAATATCCTTTCACGGATATTCGGGGGCGAAAGGATCATCAGGGCTTATGAAAATCTCACTGTCGAACATCCAGCCGGCATTTTTGATTTTGTTCCTGATCTTGATGTTTACCAATCAAATGAATTTGTGCCTGTGTTGACCTCAGCCGGCTGCCCGTTTAGCTGCAAATACTGCGCATCCGGTTTTTTGAATGATAAATATCTTGAAAGAAATATTGAAGCGGTATTTGATGAGATAATTATGCACAAGGATAAATTCGATTTTCATGACCTCGCCTTTTATGACGACGCTCTTTTTGTAAACAGGGAAAGGAGGATAAAGCCTCTTTTAAGAAAGATAGCGGCAAGCGGTTTGAAAATAAACATCCATACACCGAACGGCCTTCACATCAATCAAATAGATGAAGAGCTTGCAGAACTAATGAAGGTATCGGGTTTCAAAACATTGCGCTTCGGTTTCGAAACTTCCGTAAAGCATCTTCAGAATGACTCCGGCGGCAAGGTGACCAACAGGGATTTTGAAAAAGCAATATCGATCCTCAGACGGGCCGGTTTTACGCATGAAGATATCGGTGTTTATATTTTAATGGGGCTGCCGGAACAGACAAGGGAAGACGTGAGGCTTACGATCAGGTTCATAAAATCATTCGGCATCAAAC
>JBJKSS010000170.1:0-10117 GCA_046703745.1 Spirochaetota bacterium | reverse complement strand
CCTACAGCATAAGACTGCTCGGCGAAAGATATCTGGGCGGGAAAGTCGGCTTTACAAGCAGCGAAAATGAAGGAACCGTTTTTTATATCGATTTGCCCTCAGAATAAAAATCAAACTTTCAGTTTCTCAATTGCTTCAATTGTTTTTTTAAGCGAATCGGAATCTGCAACATTCAATGCCTGCTTCGATCTGTCGATGCTTCTCATGAAGCCGGTCAATACCCTGCCCGGCCCGAGCTCTATGAACGTATCGAATCCGTCGGCAATGAGTTTTTGTATCGAGTTGTTCCATCTTACCGGAGAATACATGTGTCTAACAAGGGTTTCTCTGATCTCCGGATCCTTGTGATAATCGGCGGTTGTGTTTGAAATCACATTCTTGCAGTCAAGTCTGCCGATCTCTATTTTGTCGATTTCCGCTCTCAGTTTTTCGGAGCCTTCCTTCAGTAACGGAGAATGAAAAGGGCCGGATACGTTTAGAATTACCGTACGTTTTGCGCCTTTTTCATCTGCAATGTCGCAGGCTTTTTCAACTGCAGCCTTCTCGCCGCTTATTACGAGCTGGCCCGGGCAATTGTAGTTGGCCGCGACTACGACTCCGCCGGCATCCCTGCAAATATCTTCAACAACCCTGTCTTCAAGGCCGAGTATCGCTCCCATGCCGCCCTTGCCCGCAGGGTACGCATTTTCTATTATGAGCCCTCTCTTCCTCACAAGGTTAAGTGCATCTTCGAATTTTATTGCACCGCACGCGGTCAGCGCCGTGTATTCCCCCAGGCTGAATCCCCCGAATGCATCGGCAGTAATACCCGTTTCTTCAAGGAGCCTGTAGCAGATATAGGAATGCAGAAGTATTGCGGGCTGGGTGTTTTCGGTTTTTTTCAAATCCTCTTCCGGACCCTCGAAACATATTTTCTTGATCGGTGCACCCAGAATGTCATCCGCTTTGTCGAACAATTCCCTTGCCGCCGGATAGTTGTCATATAAATCTTTTCCCATGCCAACGGCTTGTGCACCCTGCCCGGGAAATAAAAACGCTATTTTCATTATTCATTCTCCTTGAATATTCCCATTTTTCTGAATTTGTCGTATCGTTGTCCGACGAGATCTTCGTTTGAAAGATGCATGAGCTCTTCCAAAGCTGAATGTATTTTATTTTTCAACAAACCGGCAATGGCTTCGTAATCACCATGAGCCCCGCACAGGGGTTCTTCTATAATGCCGTCTATGATGTCCAATTTCAAAAGATTTTCCGGATCGATCTTCAAAGCTTCGGCCGCATCACCGGTTCTTGAAACATCCTTCCATAAAATTGAGGCACAGCCTTCAGGCGGTATGACCGAGTAAAATGTGTTGGACATCATGAAAACCCTGTCCGCAACTCCTAGCCCCAGAGCACCCCCGGAGCCGCCCTCGCCGGTAACAACCGCTATTATCGGGGTTCTGAGCATGGACATTTCATAAAGATTCACCGCAATCGCTTCTGCCTGTCCCCTCTCTTCGGCACCCAGGCCCGGATAAGCAGCCGGCGTATTTATCAGGCTCAAGACGGGGCGGCCGAATTTCTCCGCCTGTTTCATCAAACGAAGAGCCTTGCGGTATCCCTCCGGATAGGCTGACCCGAAATTCCTCTTTATATTCTCTTTGGTCGTTCTGCCCTTCTGGTGCCCTATCACGGTTACGGGAATTCCTTCGAAAATCCCGATCCCTCCGATTATGGCCCCGTCATCGCCGAATCTCCTGTCACCGTGAAACTGGATAAAATCCCTTACCAGATATTTAATGTAATCCATGGTGGTTGGTCTTTCAGGATGCCTGGCCAGCTTTACCCTCATGATGGGCTCAATACCGCCATGAAATTCCTTTTCAATGTTTGAGGTACTGTTTTCCAGTTCCCTTATCTTCCCGATGATCACATCCTGATCATTCGATTCCATCTGATTTTTCAGGTCATCAAGTTTGTCTTCCAGTACCTTCAACTGGCTTTCGATATTTTTCTTTTTTGCTTCCAGCATGCCCCATTAACCTTCCTTGAATACTCCCATTTTCCTGAATTTATTGTAACGCTGTTCTATGAGGTCCTCATCGGAATACTGAAACAATTCTTCAAGAGTCAGGAGAAGCTTTTCCTTCATCGAGTTTGCTATACCCTCATGATCCTCATGTGCCCCGCCCTGCGGTTCGTCGATTATATCGTCGATAACGCCGAGACTTAAAAGACTGTCCGGATCGGCCTTCATCGCAATTGCCGCTTCACCGGATCTTGAAGAATCCTTCCAGAGTATCGAGGCACAGCCCTCAGGAGATATAACAGAGTAAAACGTATTGGAAAGCATAAAAACCCTGTCGGCAATGCCCAGTGCAAGGGCGCCGCCCGATCCGCCTTCTCCTGTTATTATCGAAATTACCGGCGTCTTCAACATCGACATTTCATAGAGGTTGAAAGCAATCGCCTCGCCCTGTCCCCTTTCCTCTGCTCCCAGTCCGGGATAAGCGCCTGTGGTATCTATCAGATTGATTATCGGCCTGTTGAATTTTTCGGCCTGTTTCATCAAACGAAGCGCCTTGCGGTATCCTTCCGGATGCGCCATGCCGAAATGCCGCTTGATGTTTTCCTTGGTGCTCCTGCCCTTCTGGTGGCCTATTATTGTGACAGGAATTCCTTCCAGCATGCCGATACCGCCGACAATGGCGTGATCGTCGCTGAATCTTCTGTCACCGTGAAACTGTATGAAATCTTTCACGAGATATTTTATGTAATCCAGGGTTGTGGGTCTGCTCGGGTGCCTTGCAAGCTGTACCCTTTCTATGGGGGTGAGTTTGCTGTAAAGTTCGGCCTTGAGCCTCGTTGCATTCTCCTCGATTTCCTGGATTATGGGATTGATCCTGTCTTCCTCTTCGGACTTTATCTGCCCCTTGAGGTCGGCAAGTTTGCTCTGGAGTAAATTAAGCTGCTCTTCGATTTCTTTTTTTTCCATTTGCTGCTCCTTATTCCAGTCCGTACTGTTCTATACGGTATTTTTTTTTCTTCCTTGCCGAGGCGTTGTGTATCTTGAGAATATTGGACAATGTTTCTTTCATCATCGATCTCGGCACGACCTTGTCGAGCATTCCGTGCTCAAGAAGGAATTCCGCTGTCTGGAACCCTTCGGGCAGCTTCTGGTTTATCGTCTGTTCAATGACCCTGGGCCCTGCGAATCCGATAAGCGCCCTGGGCTCCGCAATTATGATGTCGCCGAGGTATGCGAATGATGCCGTGACTCCGCCTGTCGTCGGATGACAAAGCACAGATATGTAAAGGAGCCCTTTTTCGGAATGTTTTTTTACGGCAGCCGAGGTTTTGGCCATCTGCATTAATGAAAGGATCCCTTCCTGCATTCTCGCCCCGCCTGAAGCGCAGAATGCGATGACCGGCAGGTCATTCTCGATTGCGTACTCGAACGCCCTGGTTAACTTCTCGCCGACAACGGAGCCCATGCTCGCCATTATGAACCTCGTCTCCATGACGAAAATCACGACGGGCATTTCCTCTATCCTGCCGGTGCCCCAGAGCAGGGCCTCATTCTCGCCGCTCGCCTTTATGGCAGCCTTGAGCTTATCTTCATATTGAGGGAACCCCAGCGGATCGACACTTTTAAGCTTCTTGTCGAATTCCTTAAAAGATCCCTTGTCAGCCGTAATATTCACCCTCGTCCAGCAGTTCATCCTGTGATGAAACTGGCATTCGGGGCAGACATACTGGTGCTTTGCCAGAATGTTTTGAAAATGCGTTGTCCCGCAGCTGGGACATTTTATGAATAAATTTGACATAATAAGCTACTCCTGACCTTTTTTCTTGAGATACTCGGGATAATTTTTTTCAATGAAACTCGTGTTAAAATCTCCCTTTATGAAAAGCTTATTATCCATGACCCTCTGATGGAACGGTATTGTAGTATTTACTCCCTCAATCATGAATTCACCCAGAGCCCTCTTCATTCTGGCAATGGCTTCGTTCCTGTCCCTGCCGTGCACGATGAGCTTTGCGATCATGCTGTCGTAAAACGGAAGTATGGTGTATTCCTGGAACACGGCAGAGTCTATCCTCACACCGTTGCCGCCCGGCATTATGCACTTCGTGAGCCTGCCCGGCGAAGGAGCAAAATTGTTGTCCGGGTTTTCTGCATTGATCCTGCATTCTATCGCATGACCGTAATGCTTCACGTCATTCTGTGTGAATGAAAGCTTTTCTCCGTTTGCAACGAGAAACTGTTCCCTTATTATGTCAATGCCGGTTATCATCTCTGTTACGGGATGTTCAACCTGCACCCTTGTGTTCATTTCCATGAAGTAAAAATTGCCGGTTTTGTCGAAGAGGAATTCTATAGTGCCTGCGGAAAAATAATTCACCGCTTTTGCGGCCCTGACAGCGGCCTCGCCCATTGCGAGCCTCGTTTTTTCATCGAGCGCCGGAGACGGTGCCTCCTCTATGAGTTTCTGGTGCCTTCTCTGTATCGAGCAGTCCCTTTCGAAGAGATAACAGATGTTGCCGTGCTTGTCGCCCAAAATCTGTACTTCAATATGACGGGGATTTTCAACATAATGTTCCATGTAGACATCGGCATTCTTGAATGAAGCAAGTGCCTCGTTTGATGCAAGGTGAAAATTGGGAACAAGCTCCTTTTCATTGCGGACAACCCTCATTCCCTTGCCGCCGCCGCCCGCGCTTGCCTTGATGATTACGGGGTAGCCGATCTTCTTAGCAGTTTCAAGCGCTTCCTCGTCGGTTTTGATTATGTCCTTGCTTCCCGGGATTATAGGAACCCCGGCGCCCATCATCGTTTTCCTTGCAGTTGCCTTGTCCCCCATGCCCCTGATCGAGGCGCTGGAGGGCCCGATGAATTCTATATTCAATGCCTTGCATGCGTCGGCAAAATCCGCATTCTCAGCCAAAAATCCGTACCCCGGATGAATGGCATCTGCGCAGGTTGCCTCTGCCGCACCCAATAAATTCTGATATTGCAGATAGCTCTGGGAGCTCGGAGCCGGACCGATGCACACCGCCTGATCGGCAAGTTTGACATGAAGTGCATCTTTATCAGCCTGGGAATAAACCGCAACGGTCCTTATTCCCAGCTCTTTCGCGGCTCTTATAATCCGGACAGCTATCTCTCCTCTGTTAGCGATTAAGACCTTTTTGATCATTTTTAGCCATCCTGATTAAGTTAAGTTAATTCTATTCTGAACAATACCTTGCCGAACTCGACAAGCTCCTGATTTTTACAGCATATTTCCCTTACGACGCCTTCCACGTCGCTTTCTATTTCATTGAAATTCTTCATAGCCTCGACGATGCAGATCGTCTGGCCTTTCTTGATCTTGTCGCCCACTTCGACAAATGCAGGTGCATCGGGTTTCGGCGAAGCATAATAGGTGCCCACAAGCGGACTCTTTATTTCATACAAATTGCTTGATTTTTGCGCTTCCTCTTTTCTGGCAGGAATTTCCTGCATAATAGCCGTTTTGTCGGCATAACTTACCGGCATGCCGGCCTGCTGCATCTGCGGAACGCCTTGAATGACCTGGGGCATACCTCCTGCAATATTTTGTTTAAAACCGCCTCTTCTTATTTCATAAATCTTCGAGCCGTCCTTTATGATAAGCTCGCTTACTTCGTTCCCTTTCATGGACTCAAATATCTTGGTTAATTCAAACTCTTTCATTATGGATAAATCCCCCTTTTGATTTTTAAAAAAATAGATAGAAGTTATTAATACCACCTATTAAATAACTATACTTTTTGTGATATTTGCGGTTTTTTTTAAAAAACAAATTATTGCCCAATCAAATTCCGGCGGGTATATTAACCAAATTTGGTGAAATTTACAAGAGAAATATTTTTTTGAAATTTTCGCGGGTTGCGCGGGTTTTTAAAGGCGCCACTATAATATTTCAAGAACAATCGAAGCTGCTTTATGTATAAAAACGGGTAATTTTTATACAGTACTAAAGGGCTATATACAAAGTCGGATAAATGGATTAAAATATAACCGATAAAATCAGCCATTAAACAATTACAGGTTCGATGTTCAGGGGAAATTGCTGAAACTACCCAGGTCGGACTTTTATAAAAGCGAGAAGCAAAATGACAGGCAAATTATATTAAACATTAATATAAATTAAAAAAGGAATTTGTTTTTATGCCAAAAATTATATGTCAAAATACGAAAAGATTGAGAATATTCTCAAAATAATAAACATCTTCGACAAAAATGTCTATCCCGTGAGCATCGAATACCTTGCGGATGAGCTCGGTGTCAACAAAAAAAGCGTTTACAGGTATATAGACACAATAAACAGGGCTGGCATTCCCATAGGTCCGGTTTATAATGAAGAAGGCAGGCCGACCGGCAAATACGAATTTTTCAATGATTTCAGCATGAAAAAACTTAAAATCACCAAAGAGGAAATAACCCTCCTCGTAGTGCTGCATGAATTCACAAAAAAAATGAAAAACAAATTCAACGATTCATTCCAAACCATACTCAACAAGGTAATATCAGACTCGGGCAGGGATTATTATTACATCAAGATACCGGACGGCCCGGGCATTCAAAAGGACAACCGCTTTACCGAAGACATTGAAAAAGCGATAAAAACCGGCAGCAAGATAAGGATGGTTTACACAAAAATAAACGGAGAAAAACCGTATACATACAAAATCTGCCCCCTCAAGATCGTCTTTTTTGACGGGTTCTGGTACCTCGTCGGCATAACCGAGAAAAACAAATACATGATAAAATTCAGGATGGACAAAATAGATTCGATCGAGCTCCTCGATGAAAAATACGACAATTGCCTGAATGTCAAATCGCTTCTTGAAAATAGCGTGAACGTTTTTTTCCCCATTGAACGCAACCTGAAAGTAAAGCTTAAAATCGACATGGAAGCTTCCCCGTATTTCAGGCAGAAAATTATATTCCCCGAACAAAAAATCATTGAAGATTCTGAGAATGGGCTGATACTGGAAACAACAGTCAACCAGTTTATTGAAATCATTCACATCATCTGCCAGTGGATACCGCATGTAACAATTTTGGAACCTGTCGAATTAAAAGATGAACTGAAAGGAACGCTTGAAGAATATTTGAATAAATTTTGCTGATTTTTTTTCACCCCGTTGACAGGCATTTGAGAACGGGGGATGATAGAATGAAAAAAGCACACGTGAGGAAACAAGGGGTAGCTACCCCTTGTTTCCAAAAAGAGGTAATCCATGAATAAGGAGATTTATCCGTTGCAATCCGGTCATTCAAATCTGCAGTTACGAATTGGTGCAATAAAAACAACATCCAATTTATGTGGCAAAGAGGATATTATGACAGGATCATAAGAGATGAAGACGAATTATATAATATCAGAAAATATATAAAATATAACCCGTTGAAATGGAATGAAGATGAACATAATCAGTACCCATAATCCGAATCCGTAGCATCGAAGCATGCTTCGATGCTACGGATTCGGATTATGGGATTCGCCGTTACCAGGAGGAGGTAAAATGGATTATTTAAAATTATGGGGAAAGACGAGGGAGGATAACAGTGCTTATCCTTTAATCTGTCACATGCTTGACAGTTCTGCTGTGGCTGATGAATGGCTTAATAATGATCCTTTGTTACTGAATATTTTTATTGAAAATTCAGGATTGGAAGCAAGTAAAAATGATTTCATAAACTTGCTTTTATGGATTACTGCAATGCATGATGTAGGAAAAGCAACAGTATGCTTCCAAAACAAAGTGCCTGCGCTGGCAAAAAATGCAGACATTTTTGATGAGAACAGGCAAAAACTTCCATTTAATCATGGTCAATATGGGGCTTATTTATTTTCATTATATGAAACAAATGGTCAAAATGAAAATGCAGATAATTTTAAAAGTATTTTAACCGAATTTGAAAAAGACAAAACAAAAAAAACCATAATTGATTTATTAAAATCATCAAGCTGGCATCATGGAAATATTTTTAACAGTAGCGAAATAAATGATGGTTTTCAAAATGAAAGTTCAAGATCATGTGCTTTTCAAAAAATTGAAGCATTAAGAGATAATTTAATTGGCAAACTTGTTGATTTCTTTAAAATAAAAGAATTAAAAATCACTTCAATAAAAAAATACCATCCGTCTATACTTAAATGCTTTGCAGGCTTTATTTCAGTATGTGATTGGGTAGCATCAGGAGATGAAATATTTGATGGAAAATATTTTGAAGTTATTGAAACACATTATGAAAATGCGAGCCAAAAAGCAAAAGAAGCATTTAAAAAACTCGGAATAATAAATATTCCGACAAATAATGATAAAAAAGAATTTGCAAAATTTTTTGATTTTACTCCCCGTGGCATACAGACTGAAATTGAAAACATTATCGATAAAAATGAAAATTTGGATTTATTAATAATCGAGGCGCCTACCGGAGAAGGAAAAACCGAAGCTGCCTTATATTCTCATTACAGGCTGGAAAACAAAGGGCTTTATTTTGCATTGCCGTCACAGGCCACTGCAAATCAGATGTTTAAGAGAATCGAATCATTTTATGAAAGGCAAATAAATCAAAAGCCTCCAATAATTCTTGCTCACGGGATGGCTTGGTTAAATAAAGATTATCAAAAATCAAAAAATCAAAAAAAAGAGCTTGAAACAAACAGCGGTTTTAATTCCCTTAATGAGTGGTTTTATACAAGAAAAAAAACACTGCTTGCTCCAGTCGGCATCGGTACGGTTGATCAGGCAATGTTGTCTGTTTTAAAAACAAAACATTATTTTGTTAAACTTTTTGCACTTGCAGGGAAGACTTTAATAATCGATGAAGTTCATGCCTATGACTTTTTTATGATGCCGATCATAAGGCGCCTTCTGGAATGGTGCCGTTTCCTTAAAATCAAAGTAATCCTGCTTTCTGCAACTCTTCCTCAAATTATGAAAAAGGAATTATTAAACGGATATCTGGGCAATAAAAATGATGATGAAAACATGATGTCAAAAAATGAATATCCTTTGATAACAGTAATTTCAGAGAATAATATTTTTCAATATCCGGTACAAAGCACACGCAAAAAAGAAAAAATAAAAATAAAGTTATTAAAATATAGCGGAGAAATTAAAACCATAGTTAACACTTTCAAAGACAAAATTATCGGTGGCGGCAATATTTTGTGGATTTGCAATACTGTTAAAAGATCACAGGATGTATATGAATGTCTTAAAGAAACTTTTAAAGACGAATTTGATATTATACTTTTTCACTCACGGTTTACCTATAAAGACAGAAGCTGGATAGAAAATGAAGTAACGAAATTTTACGGGAAAGAAGAAGGTAAAAACATCAGGCCATTAAAAAGCATTGTTGTCTCAACACAGGTTGTTGAACAAAGTCTTGATGTTGATTTTGATTATATGATTTCAGATGTTGCGCCTATAGACCTTTTACTTCAAAGATTCGGCAGAATGCACAGGCATGAAAGAGACTTTAGACCTGATGGTTTTAAAACTCCGGAATGCCTGATATTAATACCTGAATGTGAAATTAAAGGTCCGGTTAAAGTAAAAAACTGGAAAAAGCCTGAAGATTTGAAAGGATTTGCGGAGGTATATGATCCGATGATAATTTACAGGACTATCAAAACTTTATCTGAAAATGAAATTATCAGGCTGCCTGAAATGTACAGATCACTGGTTGAAAGCGTTTATTCTGAAAATAATGACTTTTCCGACACAAATCTATCTAACATTAATATTACAATAAAAAAGGAAAGTTGGGAAAACTCATATCAATGTTATTGTGATGAAAAAGAGATCATGGAGACGGAAGCATTAAAATATATAACCGAATCACCGGATAAACCATTGGATGTATTACAGATTGATACAATTCCAACATATACAGAGGAAGATGAAAAGGCAACATCATTCATAGCAAAAACAAGATACGGCAATGAGCTTGAAATAAATTTTATAATTTCAAGAATAAAAGATGAAAGAGTTGTGATTGGCAATGTTACGATAAATTTAAATGATAAACTTGAAGACGCGACATCATTTGAAGTCCAGAAACAGATAATATAAAACAGTGTTAAAA
>JBJKSS010000169.1:0-6163 GCA_046703745.1 Spirochaetota bacterium | reverse complement strand
TAAAGCAGGCAACAACCTATTTATTTTCAAGGGCCTTTTCCTTCTTGCGTAATTGATCTTCAAGCACGTTGAGGGTCTCTTCCTTGGTTTTTAACAATTGTTCCTTTAACTCCAGCTGTTTGAGTTTATCGGCCAGATCCCTGTTGGATGTATTGCTTTCATAAGTTTTTATGATTTCTTCAAGCTTTGCAATCTGTTCCTTGAGGGCGCTGTTTTCATTCTCAAGCTCCTTGATGCGGTCATTGTTGACAACCACCCCGCCGCTTTTTTTATACTGATCGAGGGCCTCCTCGAGCGTTTTCTCCTTGATACTGAACTGGTTGAGGCTCGCAAGGTATTGTTCCTGTGACCATTTGAGGAGATTTTGCAGCACAAGCTCGCTCTTTTTATGCTCTATCAGCCTTATCTTGTAGATCGAGGCTTCGCCCTTGACGGATTTGGGAAATTTTTTAATCACTATATTAAAATAACTTACAGCATCATCATACTGCCCCAGGGCATAGAGGCATTCTCCTATCCAGTAGTATGCGTTCCCCACTAGCTCATTGGACGGATATTTATTGATAAAATCGTTCAACTGCTCGATCGACTGCTGGTATTGTTCCTGCAAAAAAAGGAGCCTGCCCTTTTCATAACAGGCCTCCGGGTAATTTAGACCGTTATCCTTGTAGTTTGTCAGGTAATATTCGAGGTTTTCTTCGGCCTGGGGGAGCTTGTTTAACCCCATGTAAGCCTCGGCGAGCCAGAAATACATTTCCCGCTTCAGGCCCTCATCGTTTGAAGAAAGCGAAATGTCCCTGAATATCAAAATCGCCTCTTCGTACCTGGCCAGGCTGAAGAGATTCTCGGCCTTGTCCTTTTCCTTGTTCCAGTCCCTGGCATCAAACGGGTACAAAAGTGCACCGGATGAAAAAAATATTAAGATTGCAAGAAAAATACCAGCTTGTCTATTCATTAATTTCCTCAAAAGAAATCGTTCGTTTACTTTGATTTTCGACCCATACTTTTTTTAACTTGAATTATACCACAGTATTCGTAAAAAATATACTTAAAAGCAATCCCTACTTGTCGGGAAAAAATCCGGCAAACAAGGGGCTGCAACAGGTCCCTGCGCCTGTCATAGATTGAGAAGTAAGCAAATATCGGGAAAAAGTATGGCAAACAAGGGGTTGTAACCCCTTGTTTCCGTATATAGTGCTATTTCTGCATTAAATATGACCAATTTTTTATAATTTATAGTATAATTTGATAAATATTAAAATTGTGAGGTAAAAAATGAAAAAAATCAAATTCGGCGTGCTGGGGCGATCCAATCATTTTCAATCGAGGGTTTTAAACCCGGTCAGCAAACTTGAGAATGCGGAAATTTATGCAATCGCCTCCCGTGATGAGACAAGAGCTAAGGATTTTGCCGCGGGCCACGGGATACCGAGGTTTTACGGAAGTTATGAAAAAATGCTTGAAGACAATGACATCGATGCAGTATATATCCCTCTTCCCAACAGCATGCACCTCGAATGGATAAAGAAGTGCGCCGACGCCGGCAAGCATATAATCTGCGAAAAACCGCTTTGCCTGAACACAAAAGAAACGGAAAAAGCACTTGCCCATGCACACAAAAAAGGCGTCAGTATCATGGAAGCATTCATGTACAAATTTCACCCGCAATGGATAAGGGCAGCCAGCCTTGTTAAGAGCAAAGAAATCGGTGAAATCAGAACAATCCATGTTTTTTTCGGTTATGACAACAGGGATTCGGCGAACATAAGGAACATGAAAGAGCTGGGCGGCGGTGCGATCCTTGACATCGGTTGCTATGCAGTGTCAACAGCAAGGTTCCTGTTTGACGCGGAGCCTGCCAGGGTGATGGGCATTATAGATTACGACAGGGAGTTCAAAACCGATATACTTGCATCGGGAACGCTTGACTTTGCCAACGGATCAAGGAGCCTGTTCACAGTCGGCACACAGATCGTGCCGTTCCAGAAAGTAGAGGTTTTCGGCACAGGCGGTTATTTTGCAATTGAGATCCCCTTCAACATGCCGCCCGAAAAGCCGGCAAAAATTTACCTGAAAAATCAATCGGGTGAAAGAATAATCGAGGAAGGTCCGGCGGATCAATACGGCCTGGAATTCTCAGGATTTGCACAATCGATCCTCGATAATGCCGATGTGCCGATACCGCCGCGTGATGCGGTCAACAACATGAAGGTGCTTGACGCTCTCTTTGAATCCGGAAAGACCGGAAGATGGATAAATATTTAAAGCCGGCTACATATCGATTTCGATATTGCCCAGATCCCTGTTTATAACGATATTCTGCCTGATTTTTTTGATTTCTTCATACTCGTATTTGATCCTTGAGAATATATAGGCTATCTTGCCGTCATTTGTAAGATCCTTCATGCCGCGTAATTCCACCTGTATCCTGTCCATCATTCTCCTCAACTCATCGTCGGGCGGAAGTTTTTCCCTGCCTTTTTGCAATGCCTGTTTTACATCGCTGATCTTGATGTTTTCTGCATCGAGCCTGTCGAATACGACCTTTATCAGCCTTCTTCGTTTATTCGCAAGTTTCCTCCTGTTTTCCTCTGCCAGCACGAAAGGCATTCTCAAAAGGGGCACAAGGAAAAATATTAGAGAAAACATCGCAGGAATGAACCCGAGCGTGATAATAATAAACGGCATGCCTATGCCAAATCCGGAAACCAAACTGCCTATGGAATGCTGCATGCTGTGTGAGAATGCAACCGACAAAGACATAATAAGGTTAAAAGCGTTCATAAGGATTATAAAGAAATTCTTGCCGCTGCTGTTGCCCGTGAGTACAAACGGGGGCTCGTATTCGTCCCAGTAATAAACAATCTTGCCGCCTGCATAATCCGATTTCGACCTGATCAGCCTGTCAAACCTTGCATACATTATTTTATTTTCACTGATTTCAGTGTCACCCTTGAACCTTGAAACATAATCGGCGAGCCTCATCTCGGCCTGGTCGAAGGTCCATCCGGCAAGGGCAACGAGTTCGCTTAAAGTCAGAACCCCCTTGTTTTCCCTGAGGTATTCGGCAACTTCCTTTTCATTGGAGAGCGGATCAACATCTACACGTGCGGGGCCGAACACGAAATCATACACGGAAGCTATGAGATGTTTTTTATTCTCCGGGTTCCTGGATAAAACCGGCCTGTTGCTTACATACCTCCTGTAGCCGTATCCCTCGTTGTCGTAGTCATATACAACGGTGCCGGTATTTGTGTTCCAGGCGAAAATCGCGAAGAACATCCTTCCCAGGGCGCCGAGGCCGATCGAGGGCCCCCTGTTATCCCTGTCCCTGCCGCTTGATGAAGAAGCGATTATAAGCAGGACAAGGAGGATCACAAATATTACAAAATAAACTACAAGCATTACAGTGATCCAGATTTTGAAAAGCACTGTAAAAACCTTCCATAAAGCCAAGCCTATCGACTGGAGTATCTCTCCCAGTGATTTCCTGCCCCTCCTTTTAAGCGGCAATCCGAAATTGTAGATCAAATCGCCGTTTTCTGTAACCTGGAGCCGGCAGACGTATCTTTCGAGTATTTTATCCAACGCGGCCCTTGCCTCGTCGATCGCAAGGCCTGTATTTGCCGAAGCATCGGTCAGGGAGAAAACTCCCCTGAATTTCCTGATACTTTTGGTTATTATCTGAATCGCAGAATTAATGTTCGTTTCTTTCATAAAAACCTGCTTTATTGGTTTGATTATTAATAAAGATTATAGAATAATAAATGGAAGTGTCAATTATTATCAGACAAAAAATAAAAAAAATAATTAGGGATCATTAATCAGTGTTTAATCCCTTTACATATTTGGCTGCCTCGAGGCCGGCCACGCATCCCTCGCCTATGGCCTTTGCAACCTGCCATGGGGGCCCGCATATATCACCCGCCGCATAAATGCCGGGAACATTCGTTTCCTGCCTTTTGTTCACCAGGATGAATTTGAAGTCTTCGTATAATTCTATGCCGAGTAGACCCGCAAGCTCGATCAATCCCTTGGCACCGAGTTCGATGAAAACCCCCCTGACCTTCAATGTCCTGCCGTTATCCAGGATTAATTCTTCAACCAAGTATTCTCCACTTATTTCCTTCACAGAAACATTTTCATACAGTTTCACGCTGCTGTATTTAAGTTTTACAGACAGATCCTCTGAAATTTTCAATTTGCTGCAAACAAGCGATACATCTTCGGAGAATGACGTAAGTGTCAATGCGCCGCTTACTGCAGCGCTTTCATTCCCGATGACTGCAACCGGCAGATTTTTAAAAAAATTGGCGTCACAGTCAACACAGTAGCTCACTCCTCTTCCCAGGAATTCCTTTTCGCCGGGTATGTTGAGCTTTTTCCTCGAAACGCCTGTTGCAAAAATTACAGCATCGGCGGTATAAATATTATCGGATTCCGTTCTTATTTTGAATACGGAGGCGTCGTCCCCGGAAATGGCAATTACATCCTCTTCAATAAACAATGCCCCCTGCTCTTCCGCCTGGTTTTTGCCCTGATCCAGAAGGTCGTTGCCTGCAACAAGATTGATGCAGCAATAATTCTCAAGCCTCGCATTGTAGATGCTGCTCCTGTCCGGCTTGCCCAAAACCAGAACCGAAAGTTTTGTGCGTACCGCATGGATCGCAGCCTGCAACCCGGCCGGGCCCGCCCCGATCACCACTATATTGTAATGAAAATCATTCATGATATAAAAACTCCCTTATTATTTATGTATATGCAGAATGCAGGCCGGACAGCCATCCGATATTCTTGATTTAAAATCAAGCTTGAAGCCCAGTCCCTCAACTGTGCCGTAATCCACCTGATATGCAAGATCGCATAACCTGGAGATCATTTCATCAGTGAGGTTCATTTCCTTCCAGGCCTCTACAAGCGGGCAGTTTTTCATTTCGATTGTTGCCTCATTTTCATCGGCGCTGAGGATCGTCTGTGCGAATACGTTCCTGCCCGTTTCATTCCCCACAAAATCATCCGCCAGTGCCATTGCAGATTTTCCGGATTCCTTTTTGAATGAATTCGACTTGTCTATGCCCAGCCTGTAAATTGCTTTTGAATAAACCTCTGCGGCCCTGTCCTCGCCGAACGCCTTTGCCATTTCATCGTAAAAATAATAGTAAGCCCTGCCCCGGAATTTTGTTGCATTGATGAATGCCTGCTCGGGTGTCATATAAGCCTCCCTGGAAAATTTAATGTAGATGTGACAGAAAGGCAGAAACGAATCATGATTTGTTTTTACCTTTCTGTCATTGTCACAACAATTATAACACAAGATCAAATTTAAATAATAACAGTTTACAATTTCATGTCGGAAATTTTATATTCCGGTATGTATTCCCTGAAGAGCCCCCTGATCGAGTCAGCATCATGAATGTATGCGGCTTGCCTGAAGCGTTCGATCATTTCAGACAGTTCCTTTTCTGTCATGAATTTTTCATGCTCATCGGAAACAAGAAGCTTTTCATATCCGGTTTTTTTCAATGATTCATTGTTTGTCAAAAGCTCTTCGAACATTTTTTCCCCGGGCCTCAACCCGGTAAATTCGATCCTGATATCATTCTCATCGTATCCGTAAAGTTTTATCATCGTTTTTGCCAGGTCAAGAATCTTTACCGGGTTTCCCATGTCAAGTATAAAAATGCTACCATCATCCAGGGATGAGGCCTTTATTACAAGACGCGCCGCCTCGGGTATAGACATGAAATACCTTGCGATATCCGGGTGTGTCACCGTAACGGGACCCCCCTTTTGTATCTGCTTTTCAAACACCGGCACAACACTTCCCCTGGAGCTCAAGACATTGCCGAACCTTGTAAGCGAGAACCTTGTTGCATTCTGCAGATGATTCATGGAAAGAATGATCTTTTCGGCGATTCTTTTTGATGCACCCATTACGGAAGTAGGATTTACGGCCTTGTCGGTGGAAATCAGGATGAATTTTTTGACGCCATTTTTTACGGCGGAAACCGCAGAATTATAGGTGCCGATTATGTTGTTTCTGACCGCCTCATCCGGAAATTTTTCCATCAGGGGCACATGCTTGTGCGCGGCCGCATGAAAGAATATTTCCGGTCTGAATTTCTCCAGTTCATGATCAAGCTTGTCAATATCCCTAACATCG
>JBJKSS010000168.1:0-5017 GCA_046703745.1 Spirochaetota bacterium | reverse complement strand
GTATGATAGCTCGTTATTATAATTTCATTCTCATCGATCACGGTCTGGTTTTTACTGCGGCCGCTTCCGATGTGCTTCACGTATTTCAAGCCGGGAGTGAATCTGTTGATTTCATTCTCCCAGTTTGCGATCGTTGAAACCGGGACAACAAGAAGTACCTTGCCGAGCCGTCCTTCTTCCTTCAGCTATAGCAGGAGCGCGAGGGCCTGGACAGTTTTACCCAGCCCCATGTCGTCCGCAAGACAGCCGTTGAGGCCGTACCTGTTGAGGAAATAGAGCCAGTTAAGGCCCGACTGCTGGTAAAAACGAAGAGTTCCATGAAACCCTGACGGCACCTCGACATTCTCGATTCTGGAAAAATCCTTCATCCTGTCGATTATTTCTTTTGTCTTTTTCAGTTCCCCGTTTTCCTTGTTGATTATGTTTTCATAAAGTTTTTCGATAAACTTAAAGTCAGCCGAATGAATTTTGAAATTCCCGTTTGCATTCATGCCGTAAAGATCGAAAAGCTCAAGAAGCGCCTCCATTTCATTCCTCGAAAGAATTACATAATTGCCGTTTACATACAGAATACCGCGCAGCACATCCGCCCTGTTTATATTGAGGACGCCCCTGTTGTTCCTGTTGTCAATGTAGCGCACCTCGCCGTCAAACCAGTCGATCCCGGAGCCTAGGTAATAGCAGCATTTGCCGCCGCCTTTACCGATCCTGGCCGCACCTTTATCAAGCATCAACTCATAGCCCCTGTTCATCAAATCATTACCGTATAAAAACAGGAAATCCCTGACCGGGATCGCAAGATTAATTCCATTGTCCTTTTGTTTTTTCGGATCCGGTTTTATCGAATGACCCTTTAAAACATTCTCAAGATATTGCTTTAGACGGAATTCCTCCTGATGGTTCCTTTCGGCAACGAGTATTTCGTTGGAATCATCGTATTGCCGGATAATAACATGGTTTTCGTATTCCTCTGCGTTTACCGACTTGCCGCAGTATTTGAAACTCACAAACAGTTTTGTGAGTGCTTCCCCGAATTTTTCTATATAAATTGCGCATACCGGGCGCACCTTCAGGATTTTTATGTATTCCTTTCTGAATGTCAGCTTCAGATATTTGTCGAGCCCGTTTGTTTTTACGTATTCCTGCAGGCTAAGAATTTCCCTTGCAGTGAATAAGCCGCAGGCGAAAATTGCCGAAAGGAAATTGTGGAGGAAAACGTCCTGTTTGAAAAAAACCATGATGCATTCTTCAGGAAGAAAAACGAGAAAATACTTCCTGTAATTTTTTACGACGAAAGCCTTCGGCGAAAGTTTCCTGCCGTTTTTAAGAATGAAGTCCGTGCAGAGTTTGAACTGCGTCACTTTTTTGTTCAACAGCACATGCTCCACCGGGAAAGCAAACTCCATGGACTTTAATTCCCTGAAAATTACTTTTCCCCCGATTACGTTGTGATTGTTGAGATAAAACAGGGTGAGATCATTTTTTACAAGCCGGTCGATGTAATAATCAAGGCTTTTTTCATTTTCATCGAATAACAGCAAATCGCTGTAGATTTCGATGAGACTTTTTTCGGGCGGATCGGGATTTTTCCGCCTGTTGAACATCATGAATCGCCCGGCAGAACCTTTTTCTTTCACCTGCTGCATTCCGAGGCCGACTTTCATTCCCATTTCCTTTCTGCATGAAAAACATTCGTTTTCAAGCTTCAGAATCAAAATTGTTTTCCATGATTCTTTCTTGATTCTGCAAGAGTCGACAGGTTTTATATATTCGAGCCTGTGCCTGAGGAATTTATTATGGATCATTTTATTGTCGAGTTTCAGAATTCTTCCCTTTTGCATCGCTCCGGTTCCTGTCTCGGCCGGCAAAAGATGCCTGACGGAATTTTTTGACCTTCGCTCACAGGCAGAAATCAGCACCGCGGCGGAATGCTTGCAGTTAACGGAATAAAGGCACGAGCATTGTGCAAAAATTATGTCATGATCGTCAAATCCTATTGTTGTATAATAGATATTATCGCTGTTGAGACTTTTAACTTTCGCCTCGATCCTGAAATCTTTTTCCGAGAATTCCAGAACGGCGCCTTTTTTGAAATAATCAACGGCGCGTTCAAAAACCTCGGGAATAAAATGATTTTTGATAATATCCAGATTAATTGAATCGTTCATAATGGACTCTCCTTGAATTAATTAAACGCTTTTTTCTCGGGAATCCATTACAAATTGAAGGGGAAATTTTAAAAAATAATTTGAAATGATGAAATTGGCCTTACTAAGTGCAGAAGTTAAAATTTAAAACGGTGTAATACCTGCTAAAATCCACCTGATACTTATAAAAATTTTTCACATGGGGTAATTGCCCGGACAATTGTCTGAATTCGCGATCCTTTTTTATCGATTTTATATTAATCATTCTTCTTAAATGTCTGTATCTTATTCTTTTTAATTTCATCTTGACTTTTTTCAATCCCGATTCTTCTGTAAGTTTTATGAATATTTCCAGGATCTTTCTCAATGTAATTGCCATGCTGAATATATACATGTTATCGGTGATATGTTTGATAATATTATAACTCTTGTCATCCAGAAAAACATGTATATGCTTCTGCGCCCCGAACCTTTGGTATTCACTTCTGTAATCCTTCATACTGCTGTAAAAATGTCTTTCCAGAAATGGTTTCATGATTTTGATAATATACATCACTGCTTTCGATTTTGACATTTTCAGATTTTTGGCCATTTCTTTTATTTTTTCCTTTTGATTTTTTCTCAAGACAAAATGGAATTCGTGAATCATAATTTTTTTCCTTTCATAAATATTTATATTAATTAAACGCTTAAAACTCAGGAATCCATTACAAAAATTTTAAAAATTTTTATTTTTTTAGACAATTGTCATGATGAATATGCAAATGAAGTCAAAAATGATGTGCCTTAATCTTAAAAAATCCTCTTGATTTTTGTTTTTCAAATAATATAACTGGGGTACAATGAGCCTGTTCGGTTTGTTTGTGCCATCATAAAAAAGGTCGATTACAGGCACATTGAATTCCTTCTGTATCTTTCTGAAAATCGACGACGAAACCACACCGGGGCAGCAGAATACAGGATTTAGATGAACTATGGCCTGAACCATCCTGTGTTTAAGGTAATAAAGCGCCCTGCCTACGTTGATCGAAGTTTCACCGGCTATGTAGTGTTCTATGCCGAATTCATTCATTGCCCTGCGGCATTCGTCTATGCCGGGTTCGAATGAATCGTCGAGAAGCCCTGCGAATATGCTTTCAAAACGTTTTTCGAAAAATATCAATCCCCGTTTGTATTTCGCATCAAGATTGTTTTCAATTACATCAACATCGATGAAGTGCAGCACGGTCTCTGTGAATGAAGGAATGAGTATTTCGCAGTCAAGCCCTTCAATGATCGAATACAAATCCTGGGTGAGGATCCTGTTAAATTTGACGTAAAGATCTCCCAACACGGCGATCCTCGGCTTTCACGGGGCGCCTGTCCTGAAACTGCCATCAAAGATTTTTCTTGTTTCCTTTGCTGCAGTCATCAGTGATTTTTTTTCCGACAAATATTTTTTCATTAATTCAAAGGAATCATTAAAGCATTTTTCCGCAAGCCCCGGGATTTCCTCGTATGGTCTGAACCTGTGGAACAGCTTGTACAGTATCGATCCCATGATGTTGACTTCAAGCAGGTTTACATTCAGCTCCTTGGGTAATTCCTCCGTATGCTTCATCATGTTGGGACTTGAAATTTTCAATTTTCCCAGCCCGGCCTTTTCGCAGGCAAGATCGGTCAATACGCCGAACTGGTTGAAGTTGCACGCCATACAGCAGACAGGCATGTACAAAATCGTCCTTTCGGGATTCAATCCTTCATTTCTGACCGCATCGATATATGAGCCGAGGATTGCGACATTGGGCATGCATTCCGTGCCGGTCACGAACCTGTACCCGGTGTTTATCATTTTTTCGTCTAACGGCAGCACCCTTGCATCGTAGCCGTGTGCTGTGAATGCATGGCGCTGGAGCTCACTTATCACAGGGCTCAGATACGGAATGAACACCGCCATTCCGTGTTCTATCCGGGCTGGGATAAATTTTTTTTGCACTATTCCCGGGCTAATTCTTTTCCTGCCAAAATGGTTCCTGAATGTTTCAACCGCTGCTTCGATGCGGGTGTCATATCCCACGTCGCTCGTATGTTCGTCAAGCTGGATGATGAGACAGGGCTTGCCGTATTTGTCCATTATATCCTTCACGTAATTAATCAGGTATGAATCCGGACTGCATCTGAAGCATGTGAGAAATACGGGGTAGACATTTTGGCTTTTTGCAGCAAACTCGGCAGCAAGTAAAATTTCCTGGCCGTAGCGCCAGTGCATCCTTTCGAGGTATCTTTGGGAATACTCAGCGTTTAACGAATCAAAGTCAAGCATTGACTGGTAAATGATGTCAAAACCGGCCTTCTCGAATTTCAGCGGAATACCCAGGTTGATTTCCTTTTCAAAAATAGTGTAGGGCCTTCCGAGCATCAGTATTTTAATTTTTTCTTTGCCGTTTTCAGATATTGATTTACCGGTCTCTCTCCATTGCCTCTTTTTTTCTCTGAATGACTCCATAGACCGGATAAAGGCGGTTTTCAAAGTACCGGCATCGATATCAATGTGCCCGGCAAGACATTGTGCGATATCATCAGCGATTCTTTCATCGGGCCTGTTGTTGAATTTTATTTTCGGGCTTATGAGACTGCCCTTCAGGTTCATCCCGGTGAGGTTGGAGATTATCGCCGGTGCGTATTCGGAATAATAGCAAAAATAGCCGTCCCTGGTTTTGTCATAAAATTTTTCCTCGCCGATATTTTTATCGCTGATGCTCTGCTCGTTTATCAAAGCCGGGAAAAAAATAAAATCAGGATCGCTTTCATCCAGCTTTTCAAGGATGCCGTGTGCAAGAACCATCGGTGAACAAAAATCGGAGTTAACGATCCTTCGCCCTTTTTTAAGA
>JBJKSS010000167.1:0-4447 GCA_046703745.1 Spirochaetota bacterium | reverse complement strand
GTTGTATCATGGGACTTACATCCCCAATCTCGTCGAGGAAGATCGTCCCGGAATGCGCGAGTTCGAATTTGCCGGTTTTGTCCTTGTATGCGCCGGTAAAGGCTCCCTTTACATGGCCGAAGAGCTCGCTTTCAAGGAGTGACTCCGAGAGAGCGGAGCAGTTGACCGTGACGAACGGATTGTCCTTCCTGTCCGAAATGTCGTGTATCGCTCTTGCAATAAGCTCCTTGCCCGTACCGCTCTCGCCGTAGATGAGGACGTTTGCAAGAGACTCGCCGGCGAGCTCGATCTTTTTGTAAATCTCAAGCATTGCCTTGTCCTTGCCTGCAAGATTATAAAAAGTGCCCTCGTCAGCGGATGCTTCAGTGTTGATCCTGCATGATTCTATAATGGAAAAATCGGTGATTGCAAAAACAGCATAAAGACCATCCCTGTCGATCACCCTTGTGCTTATGTAGACCTGCCTTGATTCTCCATTGCGGGATGGCAGGTATACGATGTTTTGCACCTTGTTTTTCTGCAAGCACGCCTCGATGTCTATCGGGGACTCAAAATTTTTCTTTTCGGAAAGGCTTAAAGCCTCGATGCCCTTGCCGATGAATGCTTCCCTGGAGAATCCCGTAATTGCGGACAACTCTTCATTCCAGTAGGTTATTTTTAAATCCCTGTCTATGCCAAGGATCCCGACCGGGATATTGTCTATAAAATTGTTAATCGCATTGTCATTCATCATGTTAACCTTGTTGACAAAATATTAACCAGAGTGTTAACCGGTTGTCATTATGTTAACCAGATTAACACAAATTCGCATAAATTCAACGAAAAAAGGCATAAATTTTTGGCATGTTAATTGCATTATATCAACAGGAGGATTATTATGAATACTACAGATAATGTTTTGGAATTAACCGGAGGGGATTTTAATACCGCTATTCAAAAAGGAATTACCCTTGTGGATTTTTGGGCAGTATGGTGTATGCCATGCAGGATGCAGGCGCCGATATTGAGCAGGGTCTCGACACAGATCGGCGAGAAAGCAAAAATAGCAAAACTCAACGTTGACGAATGCCCCGAAATCGCCGGGAGATACGGTGTGATGAGTATCCCAACGCTTATCCTTTTCAAGGACGGACAGATAATCAAACAGTTTGTCGGCGTGCAGAATGAAAACACAGTTATCAATGCGATAAACTCCGCGTTATAAGGATCGACCGATGAACACCGAATCAATTGAAGAAAGGTACTCAGGCCTTGCGGCAACCTCATGCTGCCTCTCATGCGGAGGTGCCTTAAGCCTCTCCGGTGCAAAAGCCGGCGAGGTATGCGTGGACCTGGGAAGCGGCAGGGGACTTGATGTAATCAGGCTTGCCGGTATAGTCGGCAGGGAAGGATTTGTTTACGGCATCGATGTAACTGACGGAATGATCGACAAGGCACAGGAGAATGCAAAAAAGCTTGATGTGGACAATGTTGCATTCGTCAAGTCCGACCTTGAAAAAATCGGTCTTGACAGTGGCATTGCCGATCTCGTAATATCAAACTGTACAATCAACCATGCAGGTGACAAACGGGCCGTATTCTCCGAAATAGCGAGGATATTGAAACCGGGCGGCAGGTTCGTTATAAGCGACATTTATTCGCTGGAAGAGGTTCCCGAAGAATACAGGAACGACCCTGTCTGCATTGCGGAATGCTGGGGCGGTGCCATAGAAAAAGACGTGTACCTTGAAATTATATGCAAGGCAGGACTCACAAACGTCAGGATACTCGAGGAGAGCGAGCCCTATCTAAAAGGGAAAATTAAAATTGCAAGTTTTACCGTTTACGGTGAAAAAATATTTGACAACAACAGGAGGGACTAGTTGAAATCCTTAATCACAAAGAACAGGCTTGAGCAAACAAGTAACGCACAGTGCTGTGCAAAACAGTCAAGCTTTGCTTCCGGTTGTCATGATTGATTTTTTTATAAGGATGCAGAGTGACAGCTTTGCATCCTTTATTTTTATTTAAAGAGGCACTATGTACTTTTCAAAATATAACATTTTTTCAAAAATTAAAGAGAGCGACAAATATTTCCTGATGAATCTTCTTACTGGCAGCGCCGACATACTTGACGAACAAAAGGCCGGCGAAGTCAGGAATAATTCTTTTACCGATGTTGCCGAGTACGAGGCTAAGGGATATATCACTGACGAATATAAAGAAAAACAATTGTATAATTCAAAATATGCCGATTTCATCGAAAGGCGCGATCTGGATGAGGTGCAAATTTTTTTCGTACCCAATTACTACTGCAATTTTGCCTGTTCGTACTGCTATCAGAAGGGTTATTCCTATGACGGGGGCAAATTGAATTATGAAATCATCGATTCATTCTACAGTTATGTCGATGCGGAGTTTGGCAACAGAAAAAAATATATCACGATCTTCGGCGGCGAGCCCCTGCTGCCGGACGATAATTCTAAAAAAAATATGAGTTACATAATCGCCGAAGCGAAAAAGAGGAACATTGACATTGCTGTCGTAACAAATGGCTACAACCTCATCGATTATATCGACATAATAAAACAGGGGAATATCAGGGAAATACAGGTGACGTTGGACGGCATTAAAGCGATCCATGACAGGCGCAGGTTCCTCCAGAATGGCGACGGTACATTCGAGAGAATAGTGGAAGGGATCGATGCGGCACTTATGAAAGAATTCCTGCCTGTAAATTTGAGGATAGTTGTTGACAATGACAATTTTGAAGGGCTCGCCGGACTCGCAGAGTTTGCCGTGGAAAAGGGCTGGACGAAGAAAAAAATATTCAAAACCCAGATAGGGAGGAACTATGAGCTTCATTCGTGCAGCAGCAATCCCGACAGTCTTTTCACACGCCTTTCATTGAATGAAGAGCTTTATGGATTGATAAAAAAGAATCCTGCTTTCCTCGAATTTTACAAGCCACAGTTTTCTGTCATAAGGCACCTCAGGGAAAACGGGGAACTGCCCCAACCGTTATTCGACGACTGCCCGGCATGCAAGAATGAATGGGCGTTTGATTATCAGGGGAAGATTTATCCATGTACCGCTACTGTTGGCAAGGCCGACGAAGAAGTTGGCACTTTCTATCCAACAGTATCAAAAAACACAAAGTTGATCGAAGAGTGGCAGTCAAGGGATACTGTTAGCATTTCCGAATGTAAAGATTGCAGTCTGCAATTTACATGCGGCGGCGGGTGCGGCAGTATCGCAAAGAACAATACCGGCAGCATAAAATCAAAGGATTGCAGGCCGGCAAAAGAGCTTATTGAGCTGGGATTAAGCGCATATTTTGACAAGGAGATAGAATGATGAGTGAAGATATAAAATATATAAACATGGATCAATATGAAGAAGAGGTGTTGAAGACGGAGAATGCAATTGTCGATTTTTATTCCAACGAATGCCCGCCTTGTGAGGCCCTTGCGCCCAAGTTTGAATACTTCGCCGGCCTTTACGGAGACAGGGTGAAGTTCATAAAAATAATGAGACAGGACAACAGGGAGCTTGCATTGTCGCTTAACGTCAAATCAAGCCCCACAGTTTTATTCTACAAAAACGGAAAGGAGTTTTTGCCGAGGCTAAACGGTTCGATAAAAAAGTCCGACCTTAAAAAATCGATACTGGAAGGCTACAATCTTGAAGATCACAAAAAAGACATTGAAGAATTACACTATGACATTGCAATTATAGGCGCCGGGCCGGCGGGGTTGACCGCAGGCATCTATGCATCAAGGGCGAAACTCAAGACCCTTGTGATAGACAGCGGCATGCCCGGCGGATTCGTAAACATCACCCACCAGGTGGAGAATTACCCCGGCACAGGCAAGACTTTAAATGGCTACATGCTGGGGCACTTCATGACCGAACAGGCAAAAGAAAGCCATGCAGAGGTGCTAATGGCCGCCGAGATCACCGGTGTCGATTTGAAAAACAGGATAATAAAGATAGACGATGACAAGATAATAAAGGCAGGTGCAATAATAATAGCAACAGGATCAAAGCCCCGCCTTTTAAATCTTCCCGGCGAGGAGGAATTCACGGGCAAGGGCATATCGTACTGTGCAACATGCGACGGCGCATTCTACGAATCAAGAAACGTGCTTGTAATAGGCGGCGGAAACTCTGCCGTGGAGGAGGCGATATATCTCACGAAGTTTGCAAAAAGGGTGACAATTGTCCACCAGTTCGACGAATTGCAGGCAAACAAGGCAAGCCAGGAGGAAGCTTTTGCCAATCCGAAAATCGACTTTCTTTTTTCACACGAGCCCAGGGCATTTATAGGGAACGGCAAATTCGAAAAACTGGAAGTTGAGGGACTCAAGACTGGCAAAAGGAAAACCATCGAGGGATACGACGGGATTTTCATTTTTGTAGGCTTTACCCCGCAGACAGAAATTTTTACCGATCGATTGGAAAAGGA
>JBJKSS010000166.1:0-7364 GCA_046703745.1 Spirochaetota bacterium | reverse complement strand
TAATCGGCATGGTTTCCAACAGGGGAAGGAACAGGTAGTTTTTTCATAATTTAATATAATATTGAAAAAAATTCAGAAACACAATAATAATGCTATACTTACTGGAAGGAGAAAATTATGCCGCTTTTTAAATGGAAAGACGAGTTCAGTGTTAAAGTAAAACGGTTTGACGATCAGCATAAAAACCTCATTGCAGTAATTAATGATCTGCATGATGCCATGAGGGCAGGTAAAAGCTCCGAAGTGCTGGGGAAAATTTTCAACAATCTTATCGAGTACACCTCCACCCATTTCGGCGAAGAAGAAGAATACATGCAGAAATTCGGCTATTCAAAATTCAACGAACACAAAAAGGAACATGACGAATTAATCAAACAGGTAACGGAGCTGAAGAAAAAATTCGACAACAAACAGATGTTCCTGTCCATCGAGCTCATGAATTTTCTCAAGGAATGGCTTATGCACCATATCATGAAAACCGACAGGGATTACGGCCCGTTCTTGAATGACAAGGGTGTTTATTAACTTTTAGACTTCTAAAATGATCAATTAACTGTTGTGAATAAAAATTTGATATGCGTGCTTGATCACAATTTCAACGAATAATATTATCCAAACGGAGAATCACTTGACGGATATAAATAAAATAGATTATCTGGATAACCAGGCTCATTCACTGTTCAGCAGGCTTTTGAATGCGGGCCGGAGATCATGCTCGATCCCTGCACGAATCATGGGCATCAACAAAAGCATAATGGATCTCAAGACCCTCATGGAAATCGTCCCTGTCTCATCTATGAGCTCGGATGCAATACAGGACGTCAGTATTGACAAAATTATCGGCACGGAAAACCGGAGCCAGGATTTTTCCGGCTGTTTTTTTCCCAGGCATCAATGGATGATGGAACGCTGGGTCAAAATTTACAAGCTCATGCATTCCGACGGAATAAGCGAGCCGGTAAAATTAATCGAATACGGCGGGTATTATTTTGTGCGCGACGGCAACCACAGGGTTTCTGTCGCGATGAATTCCGGCATAGAATATCTCACCGCCGAAGTTATCCATTACCGCATCCCTTTCAACCTGCCGGAAAATCTTGGAAGGAAAAATCTCGATCTTTTATCCGAAAAATATGTCTTTCACCAGAGAACAAAAATATTCAACCTGATACATGATGACCTGTTCATTGTTCATTCCGCCAAAACATGGAAAAAACTGGAAACCGAAATTTTCGAGCATTCACGCTCATGGTTCGTGAGGTACTACGGCAGGCAGCCGGATAATGCAGCGGAATTCATTGCGGCATGGGTGACATTTTATAATATTACAGTTGAACACATCAGGCAGAAATCCCTCCTTATGCTTTTCCCAGGCATGGGAGAAACCGACGTTTTTGTTGAAATAGTGGAATACTGGAACACCTACAAGGATCCCGATTCATTCTGGTTCGGCGAAATATACGACAAGTTTGAAAGCTATATCAGGAGGCGCAGGTTTTTCCTGTGGATCAACCAGCTCCTCAGCCAGATAATACGGCGCATAACGGCAACAGCCGAGGATGAAAAAAATTTTTTCCTTCATTCCACAAGGGTTATGACGATCATCCCGGAGTTTAACGTTCCTGTTGCCGGCAAAAATTTTTTCGACCTTTGCTACAAACAGATATTCCGTATATACGCAAGACTTCTGATGGACAGGGAGCACAAACAGCCGGACATATCGGACATGAACCGCCTGTGGTACGGTACTTTTTACAAACCCGTGGTGGACAGGTACAGGACCCGCCTTTACCAGATCACTTTTGAACGGTTTTATGAACTTTTCAGCAAGCGCTATTACCACAGGATCATAAACGCCAAGGCATCGGCAGAAGCATGTCTCGATGAATTTGAAAAAAAGCTGCTTAAATAAAAAAAACGCGGACAATTCAATAACCGGTTGAATAATTGCCTGTTTAGATATAAAATTAATTTAACAGCCGAATATCGGCTTCCCGATTATTCCATCGGGAGAGAAGGTGCAGTATAATATTATAAAAAGTACAGGGGGTGTGAGAATGAATGCCGGAATCTGGATCGATCACAGGAAGGCCATTATAGTCTTTGTAAACAACGGGAATATTGACAAAAAAATCATAAAATCAAACATCGAGAAACATCTCGGGCGGAACAATAAAAGCCATTTTAATGCTTCCGTAAAATCCAAAATCATACCGGCTGACGATATTCATGAAAGGTATTTCAAGTGCCATCTTGATGTTTTTTTCAGCGAGGTGTCATCCGAAATCAGTGATGTGCAATCCATATTAATATACGGCCCGGGTGAAGCAAAAATCGAATTTAAAAAGCATCTGGAAAAAAACAGGCTCGCGGGGCACATAGCAGACATCAAAACAGCCGAAAAGATGACAGACAGGCAGTTTGAGGCCAAAATAAAGGATTATTTTATAAACAAAAAGATCAATTGACCATTCAAACGTATAGATTATACAACTTGTAAAACATCTGCGTCGACAGGTTTCCCGGCCCCCGGTATTACCAGTGTTACGACCGTCCCCTCGTTTATTTTGCTTTCCATGAGAAGCTGCCCGTTGTTTTTTTCAACAAATTCCCGGCAGAGGAGCAAACCCAGACCGGTGCCTTTTTCACCCTCGGTGCCTAGCCTGTGGAAAGGTGTGTCGATCCTGAAAATATCTTGAATGAAATTTTCAGGTATGCCGATCCCTGAATCGAGATTCTCAGCAAAACCTTGCCGTCATCCGATGCTGCACTAATCTGAACCAGCCCGCCCCTTTTGGTGAATTTTACGGCATTTGAAATCAGATTTCTTACCACGGTGTCAATCATGTTGAAATCGGCATAAATATATATTTCAGATTCAAGCATATTTACAACACTTATTTCTTTTTGCATGACATTTGCCTTGAAAAGGTCGATGTTTTTTAAAACCAGATATTTCAGACTGATCTCCTGGGGAGAAGCATGCAGCCTCCCCTGCTGGATCCCCGCCCAGCTCAGCAAATTCTCAAAAAGGGCGTAAAGATTTTTTGCGCTTTCCTTGAAATACTTCGTGAATTCGGCCATTTTATCATGCCCGATCCTGTCCAGGTTTTCAAACACTTCGGCAAAAGATATGAATGATATGAGAGGGCTCTTGATATCATGGGCAAGGATTGAAAAAAATTTATCCTTGCTTGCATTAAGCTCCTCGAGCTTTTTATTTTTTTCCTCAAGTTGTTTTTGAAGGCGGCTGATGGTCAAATGTGATTTAACCCTTAACAAAACTTCTTCACTCTGATTTGGCTTTGTAACGAAATCAACGCCTCCACAGTCAAAACACTTGTTCTTAAATGCAATATCCGAAAGAGCCGTCAAAAAAATTACGGGAATATCGGCCGTCAAATCGTATGCTTTAATCATTTTGCAGACCTCAATTCCATCTATGCCAGGCATCATTATGTCAAGAAGTATCAAATCAGGCAGGATGATTCTGCTTTTCTCCACGGCACTTTCTCCACCGGTTGCAACAAATGTATGAAGACCGCATGAATTCATTATTTCAATCAGTATATTCAGGCTGTCAATGTCATCATCCACAATCAGAATTTTCACATCCTCAGTTTTTTCATGATCCATTTATTATCCCCGCATGATCAAATTAATAATTACAAATCAGGTTTGATATTTATCCGGAAATTAATTTCAAGTCATTCGCCTGAATGAAATACGCAGGAAACAAAACATTTTTCATAATATTTTTTTTATAAAATCGTTAACCCCGATTTATTCTACACAAAAAAATTCATCTCTCTTTTAAATAAAAATAAATTTAATCCAAGTGGATTTAAAAGTCAATGGTTTTAGCTCTACTATTTTGGGAATAAACTGCAGCAGCCGGACTGTATATAATTTTTATAAATAATTTGAATCAAAGTTTTCCAAAAACTTCAACCGCAGATATATCCGGACAATAAAAGTTCTCCCGGTGATGCTTTAACGTCAAAAACAGAATTCGATATTTTAATCGTACACGGCTGATACAGTTTGATATATTGTGAAAAACACCCGATGTCATCATTTATGATGACATGACAACAAAAAAAATAACTGCTATTAAACACCCATACAAATTTTGACACTTCAAAGTTAAACAGTTTTGCAGGAGATATTTCATTTCCCGATATTTTAGGCAAAATGGGAAATCTCATATCTTTTGCACTCGAAAAAAATTTTGTGAAGGATACTGATTTCAACTCGAATATTATGATAGGGGAATTATCTTGGTTGTCCATCCCCGTAATAAGGGTTTTTAATAACAAAAAAAATATTACGATTAAAAAAGTATTGGATGAAGCCGTTCCATAAATCCGGATGGAGCGGCTTTTATTTTGTCCCGGGCAGGTTGAATAATTATTGATAATATATTATAATGCCGGGCATCTATAAATTTAATATAATTGGCGGGAGCAGCATGTATGATCGAATTTAAACAATTATTAACAGAAACCGATTACAGGAAGGCAGCAGGTATCAATTATGACAGGTATAAAAGATCGGCGGTTATTTTGATACTGGGAATCATCATGATTTTAATGGGGGTTTTCCTGCTTTTTTTCATGACATATTATACGACAGCTTTCGGCATTTTCGGCATTCTATATGGCATCATTGTGCTTTTGCGCAAGACTTTTTATAAAAGAAGCATTGTTAAAAATGTTAAATCCGGCAAAAATTTCGGCAGGGAAATACATGTTACAATAAGCGAAGACGGCATGATAAAAACAAGCGAGGGCAGCGATGAGTCAAAGTTTGATTTGAAAAATTTCTACGGTTACCATATTGGTAAAATCGGCATCTTGCTCTATCCCCAGAAAAACTTTTTTATGATACTGAAAAAAGAAAGCCTCGGTGAAAAGGATTTTTCAGAAATTCTTGAAATTCTGAAAAACACAGGCGTAAAAAAATTATAATATTTTAGGTGACAGGTAAAAATGCGCATAACCATACCAGAATTCATACGGCAGCACTCGCCGGGACAGATCAAGGAACTTTCCGTCGGAAAATCCGCTTTCCTGGTTTACAGGCAATACGAGAACAACACTAAAAACGAAGTGCTGCTTTCCATGAACCTTGTTGTGTTTGTACTTAAAGGGAGGAAGCTGGTGCATTATCACGGCGGGGAAATTTCCCTCACTGCCGGCGATGTTTCTTTTTTCAGGAAGGGAAACTACAATATCACCGAAATTTATTCTACAGATGAAGGCTTTTACGAGGCTTTTCTTGTTTTTATGGCAGATGATTTGATTGAACGTTTTGTTTATCGGAATTATTTACTGTTTGAAAATTTTTCGGAAAGTCCCCGGGACGCATGGCAGTGCAGGATAAAATTGTCACCGTTTTTAAAATCGGCAGTAGAATCCATTTTCCCGTATTTTATATACAGCCATTTTTATCCGGAAAATGTGCTCGATTTCAAGTTACAGGAACTCCTTTTGAATTTGCTTGGATCAGAAAGCGGAAAAGAGCTAAAAAAAATTTTCAGATCTGTCTCGGTGCCGGGTGATAATGCACTTAGGGCAATTATGGAAAATAATTACATGAAGCCGTTCGGGATTGATGAATTTGCAAGACTTGCCTGTATGAGCCTTTCAAAATTCAAAAAAGATTTCAGGGCAGCATACGGCATTCCTTCGAAGCAGTGGATCAACCAAAGAAGACTGGAGCTTTCGCGCCGCCTCCTCGTTGAAACAGATTTCAGCGTGACAGAGATCGGGTTTACATCCGGGTTTGAAAATTATTCCTACTTTATAAAATTGTTTCGGATAAAATACGGTGTTACGCCGCGGCATTACCGTATTTTAAACCGTTGAAAAAACCGATTTTAACGGAAAAAAAGCCGAATTTAATATTCCTGATTTTTGTTTTATGCTATGAAATATAATCTTTAGAAAAACGAGGCTGTAAAAAATGACGGATTTTAATCATACGGAAAAAATTAAAAACGATCTGCTGCAAAGAATACATTCATATCGTGAAACCCAGTTGATTTATATCGCGGCCAGGCTGGATATTTCAGATCACCTGAAAGACGGCGCAAAGACTGTCGGCGAACTTGCTGCATTGACAGGGGCCAACAGGGACTCGCTCTTCAGAGTGATGAGGGCACTTGCCGCTATCGGCATTTATGAGGAAACAGGCGATAAATTTCAACTGAATGATTACGGTTGCCTCCTGGCCGCAGATGATCCGGACTCCATAAAGTCCGTTGCACAGATGCGCGGAGGCGAGGTGAACTGGAAGCCCTGGGGAGAATTATTGTATGCGGTGAAAACAGGCTGCAGTGCATTCGAGAAGGCGTTTGGCATGAACCTGTTCGATTATTATGAGAGGAATCCCGAGGCAGGGCAGGCATTCAATGAGGGCATGAGAGTATTCACCCGTAATGACGTCAAATTGATACTGGAAAATTACGATTTTTCGGGTTTCAAAAAAATCATTGATGTCGGCGGCGGAAGCGGGGCATTATTGATTTCCATTCTTGAAAAAAACAGGGAACAGACCGGCATCCTTTTTGATCTGCCCCGCCCGGTTGAACAAGCCCGGCAGTTTTTGAAGGAAGCGGATATCGAAAACCGTTTAAGGGTTGAATACGGCGACATGTTTGAAAGTGTCCCCATGCGGGGCGATTGCTACATATTGAAGAAAATTCTGCATGACTGGGACGATGAAAAATGCATCGGTATATTGAAAAACTGCCGGGCATCGATTTCGGATAACGGCAGGCTCCTGGTCATTGAAATGATGATCAGGGAAGGTGAAAAGCCGGCCAGAATCAACGATGTCCACATGATGGTTGTCTGTCCCGGCGGAAAGGAAAGAACCCTTGCCGAATTCGAGTCGTTGTTTGGCAAATCCGGATTCAAATTGTCAGCCCAGATTGCGGCAAGTGAATCCGTTGTTATTTTGGAATGCATCCCGGTCTGAGCTTGATGAATATAACATTGATGATTATTATAGCGGCCCGGCGGAAAACCCAAAAATTATACCGATTGTTTCATAAAACTTCTCATCCGTTTTTTTTCTTGACAAAATTAGTTTTATATAATAATATTTTATATAATTCTAATATATGGAGAATCAAATGAATACTGCCGAACAAAAAGAATATTGTCTCAATCTCATGAAGAAGGAAAAAGCCTGTTATCTTTCCACTGTAAACAACGAGGGATTCCCCGAAACAAGGGCAATGCTCAATCTCAGGAATAACGAAATATATCCCGGGTTGAAAAATTTGTTTGAAAGTCACGGGGAAGATTTCATGATTTACATGACGACAAACACATCATCGGAGAAAATCAGGCAGA
>JBJKSS010000165.1:0-3729 GCA_046703745.1 Spirochaetota bacterium | reverse complement strand
TCTCACAACTGTCCAAAAATTTATTTATAAATTTTAACATAACTTATGTATCAAATTGCCGGCAATCCGAATTTGACCTTTTTTGTGAAAAATTCATTTTTTTATCACCTAAGTTTTACCGGCAATGTTACCGTACAGAAGATATATGCTCACCGGAAACTGGATTAATGAAATAATGAGAGTTATAAAAAGTATTATGAATGACACAGGGAATTCGAATTCCCGGCTTCCATGCATTCTGGCATATGAATGGATTATGAAATGAAATATCATGAATCCACTGAATAAAATTGAAATTATCATTCCGGCCGGCCCGTTCAATGATAAAATTCCGTAAAACAGAATAATGAAAATCGGGATATGAAACAACAGATAAAGAGTCAGCCCTGCATGATCCGTAAGAGAGCTTCCAAATCTTCCAAAAAACTTCCATTCCTTCCAATATGCTCCGTCGATTTCATGAAGCATAAAAAATATGAAATTCAATAAAAAAAGAATAAATATTAATTCTTTCATAAGAAGCTCCTTTTATCTAAACAACAACATGTATTGTTTTTTAATGTTTTCTTTCAGATTATTCAACGACATTTTTGCGGTTGAAACATATTTCAGTATATTAAAAATCAGGATGCCATACAAGGTTTCGGTCAAAGTTTCAATATCTGTTTTTTCATCGATGATTTTTTTTCCCTTAAGTCCGTTTAATAATTTTGAGAGCCTGATTATAAATACAGAATCTATTTTTTCAATGAAATCAAATGAATTCTTCTGTCTTGTAAGAAGAGAGCCTATAAATTCCCTCCAGATACTTTTACTGTAAAATGAAAAACTTTGCAGATAATTATCTATAAAAATTCCTATTGCATCCAATGAATAATCCCCGCCAGCAAGTATCTCATCAAGTTTTGATTCATAAATCGCCGACCTGTCTTCAATTATCGAAAGCAGAATGTCCCCTTTAGAAGCGAAATAATTGTAAAGGGTTCCCACTCCTAGATCTGCCTTCGATGCGATATTTTCCATTGTAGTTTTTTCAAAACCTTTTTCTCCAAACAGTTTTATTGCGGCCCCATGAATAATCGTCTTCCTATCATTTTTTTTTCTTTCCCTCAAGCCTTTCATAAACAGACCTCAATATTATGAATATCATTCATATAAGAATACTATTCATAATATGTCAAGTAAAATTTAATAAAATTATTTCAAACTTAATGCAGCAACTGGGCATTGTTTTACACATGCACCGCATTTCATGCATTTTTTAAGGTACTTCAAATTAATAGTTTCATTATCAAATTCAAATACATTTACAGGGCATACCTTAATGCACAATTTACATTTAATGCAAAGATTGTAATCTATATAAATTGACCGTAATTCCCTGCTGCTTGCCTTATGCAATTTACCGAAAGATTTTATATTTAATTTATTTAGCAATATGACCGCTTCAGATGTCCCGCTGCTGGCTATGCCCCTTAAATCAAAACCAAACCAGAGATTAATCAGCACTGTTGCCATAATCCATCCGGCAGAGGATAACCAGGCAACATGAATACTGTTTATCTGGTAAATCATTATGCTTACGGATACAACAGCGGCTGCCTGTATGGATTTGAGCCATCCGCTATTGCCCGGGATCAATGGATACACAATATAGAGCAAAAGCCCGGATATCCAGAAAATCGAAGAAAAGACTGCAGCATTGTAAACACTAAACAACAATAAAGGTATTGCTATTACCAGCCACAGCAAAAAATTCATCGAAAAAAGCATTTCAATGCGAAAAGGCAGGGTAAAACGGGCAGTAGTATTATTATGATCCAGTTTTCCGGTTTTAAGGAAACAGGGAACATCCTTTGAACATAAGGGGCCGAAGTCTGCATGAAAACCTGTTTCCTTTTTTATGGCTCTTGTATCAACACCGCTGGCACATAAAAGCGGCAATATAATCCGCCTATGACTTACCAATTCGGAAATGCCGCTGGTTTTGATGACAGATATAACGGAGTGTTCTGTCATCTCTCCTCCGGCAGAACCGCACCATACATTTATTCCACCCGTAGGAGCAACCAGAAGGTAACAGGATACATTTTTCAACTCTCTTTCAATTTTTCTTACGGTCAGATGAAAATTGGATGTGATCAATACAGGAGAGTTTTTATCCGGACCGCCGATTTTCCTAAGACCGGGCTCCGAAGAATTCGGGAACCATCGTCCAATATAGTCCCATACAGTCCTAACTATCGAAAAGTCATTATTTGTTTTTATCTGGTTGAAATGTTTTTCAGCAATTTTGCCGTTTGCTGTCTTTTTGGCAGTTATAATGACGAAGCTGTCCAAAAAAGAATATTGCTCGTCAATAATTTCAAAGCCTGCATTTATCAATTCATCATTGAAATTATGAATGGGCCTTGTACCTGTTTGTGCTATAATGTATGTAATTATTGCCAACGGCAGACGAACGAGATGATACAGCAGACGTTTAAAAATATTCTTCGGCAAAACCTCGCATGCTGTGACCAAAGTTCCGTCAGGCTTTAAAATTTTATGAAGGTGCCTGAAGGTCCAGTGTCGTTCATCAGGATACAGTTCACTGATTACCAGGGTTGATGTAATCAAATCAAAATTATTTCTTGCAAACATGTTATCCATTTCAACAACACCGGCCCGATATAATTTTATGCTGTTTTTTAATGAAGAATTATCAATTTTCTTTTTAGCAATCGACAGCATGCCTTCTGATATATCAATACCCGTAACATCGGCACCCGCCCGGGCAGACTCAATTGCCAAAGCTCCTGTTCCGCAGCCAACATCAAGCATTTTTATATCTTTTTTAACATGCCGCTTTACAATATAATCCTTTACTTTAAACGCATGACCACCGCTGACGACATTTATCCCCCTGTCATATCTCTCAGGCCGGCTTTCCAGTATCTTCATAAAAATATACGAGAACATAATCGGCTCCTTTTTAATCTTATTATTCTTTTGCAATCCAGTCATCAATTATATATAAACAATACTCCTTTTGAAAAGCCATATATTTAATTTATACAACCATCCTCCACTTTTTATTGATTTTATTCCACCTGAACGACCGGAATGATTAATTTGTAAAAATTTCGATTTTGGGGAAAAAAATATTATAATAAAGTTATTATATAAGGTATATATATCACTATGTATAAAACAAGACATATAATATTGTCAGCAGCCGTTTTTGTTTCGCTTTTTTTACTGGGCATTTTATTCATAAACATCTGGGAACAAAAAAACATAAATGAAAAAAAAATCACTGCTTCGGAGATAATCGCCGGTGAAGCACTGACAATCAAGAATCAGGTGGACCGCTCATTGTCATCTGCATTCGGCCTGGGAATCCTGATCAGGGACAATAAAGGCAAAATAAACGATTTTCACAGAATTGCAAAATACATAATAAAAATTTTCCCCGAGATCGACAGTCTTATCATTGCTCCGGGTCTCGTGGTGACAGATGTTTTCCCCGATAACCGGAAAAACCGGCTCCTGGGCATGAATCTCATCGAGAATGAGGAAAGAAAAGATGATATTTTAAAAACAATACAAATGAAAAAGCTTTTTTTCGGAGCGATTGACAGGTACCAGTCGTCATCTGTGTCCCTGAGGTCTACTTTCAGTATGACAGGATCAATCATTTCGTCCTCATTGTTTCTGATCAAAGTGATATTCTTATCGGTATCAGAA
>JBJKSS010000164.1:0-3200 GCA_046703745.1 Spirochaetota bacterium | reverse complement strand
TTCAAGGATGCTTCCGATCTGGTTCCCGGTTATTATTTCAAACCGGCCGTTTTTGTTTTTTACCGCAATGCCCATACGGTCCGCATCGGGGTCCGTTGCAATTACCATGTCTGCATTCTCAAGCCCGGCCCTCGTGATTGCCATTGACAATGCTTCGGCTTCTTCCGGGTTCGGATATTTGACGGTTGAAAAATCAGGGTCAGCCTTCATCTGCTCTTCTACGCAGACGGGCCTGCCGATGCCGAGTTTTTCCAGTGCGTGGGGAATGAGTACTGCGCCTGTGCCGTGAAGCGGAGTGTAAACGATTTTCAGTTTTGTACCCCTAATTTTATCCCTATTAATGGAGAGTTTCAATATTTCGTCAATGAAGGCATTGTCGATCTTTTCGCCGATATATTCGATCATGCCGCTGTTGACCAGTTCATTCAAACCGGCATCCTTGACCTGGCTCAAAGATTTGATTTCCCTTATTTCCTCGATTACACCCTTGTCATGCGGTGCAATTAACTGTGCGCCGTCCGACCAGTAAGCCTTGTAACCATTGTATTCTTTTGGATTATGGCTCGCCGTAATTACGACACCTGTCGTACATTTTAAATATCTTATGGCAAAACTTAACTCGGGTGTGGGCCGGAGATTTTCGAAGAGGTATGTTTTGATTCCGTTGCCGGCGAGAACGGCTGCCGTTTTTTCTGCAAATATCCTTGAAAAATGTCTTGAATCATAGGCAATGACGGCTTTTGGTTCTTTAACTCCGGTTTTCAGGACATAATTTGCCAGTCCCTGTGTACATTTTGCTATAATGTATATATTCATCCTGTTCGTGCCGAAACCGATTATCCCCCTGATGCCGCCGGTGCCAAAATCCAGTTCGGCCCCGAATCTCTCGGTGAGTTCTTTTTCATTGCCGGATTTGATCAAAGAATTTATTTCTTCAATGCAGTCGGCGCCGTATGGAGGGGTGGTCCACTCATTGATGCGTTTTTGAATTTCGTCAGTTAAAGCCATTTATGATTCTCCTTGAAAAAAAGTGACTAAATTTAAAAGAATTTGGTTTATATGTCAAGAATATGTGGACATATAATTGAATAATTATTAATTATAACATTCATTAATAATTAATACTTTTAATTATTTGACAAAAAAATATAATAAGTGCAATATGCTGTATTGAGGTAAACAAGATGGCCAAAATCGAATTGATCAATATTAACAAAAATCTTGCCGGAAATTTTAACAGCAAGAAAGCCGCATATGGCGCCTTATCAATCGGATCATTGAAAGGTAATGACGCAATAAGCCAAAAGCTGATGAATGACACTATTGGTTATAATAAAATCAGTAATGTACACATGGGAGATTTTTCGCTTAAAGGTATTGACTTGACCATTCCCGAGGGCAAGACAATGGTTATTCTCGGCCCTTCCGGCTGCGGTAAAACAACTGTTTTAAGGCTCATCGCAGGCTTGATTCGTCCGGATTCGGGAACTATTCTGTTTGACGGCGTCGATATGCACAAGATTAAGGCCGGGGACAGGAAGATTGGCATGGTGTTTCAAAATTATGCCCTTTATCCGAAGTTTAATTCCAAAAAAAACATACTTTCATATTTTGTGTTCAAAAAACAGACGGAAGAGCTGCTTAAGGATGCAGAAGAAAAATTCAAAAGGACTTCCGAATTAATGGGGGTTGAGCTGGAATATCTCTTGAATAAAATGCCCCACCATTTGTCCGGCGGCGAAAAGCAGAGAGTTGCGATCGGCAGGTGCATCACGAGGGATCCTTCGGTGTTTCTACTGGATGAGCCGTTCAGCAATCTCGATCAACTGCTTCGTGAGAAATACAGGATAAATCTCAAAAAGCTCCTCAGCCGTTTTAATGTAACCTCTGTTTATGTGACCCACGACCAACTGGAGGCGCTGATATTGTCAGACATAATTGCGGTCATGAACAATGGAGAAATCATACAAACCGGTACATACGAGGAGTTGTACAACATGCCGGCAAACAGGTTCGTTGCCGAATTCCTGAACATCGAGATGGATGCGCCCAGCATAAATTTTATCGACGGCAGTCTTTTCGATTACAAAAACAGGACAATCGGTGTAAGGCCCAAGGATATAAAAATAATCCCTTCAAAAGCGCCCAAATCTGTACAGGGCGTCATTACGCATTTTAAAAATATTCCCATAAAAGGCAGGACAATTGTCAATATCAAAGCGGATGATAATGACCTGATTATGATCGGGGAAAATAAAAAATATAAATTGAACCAAAAAGTTTGGGTAAAATTCGACAAAATGCATTTGTTTGACAATGCCAACGGGAAAAATACTGCCTGGGAAGGCTGATTTTTAGGCAATTGTCTAATGTTATTAAAATGTCCGGCAATAATCATGATAATTTTAGTATCCCGTCAGTTTCCCGGGGAAACAAGGGGTTGCAATCCCTTGTTTCCATAAAGTCGCCGGGTTTGTCCCCAAAAAACTGACAGGGTCACATAATTTTATGATTTTACCTTTGAATTTATGAGGAAAAAGATATAAAATATAAACCGGCAGGGGTTTGATTATCAATGAGTTTATCGGAGCCTGGTTTGAAGGGAACTTTAAATTCAAAATCATATAATATCGGGATTCTCATCGACAGGCTGGAAGAAGATTATCAGGCCAAAATTTTGTCCGGCATAATGAATGAAGGTGAAAAAAACAATGCAAATTTGTTTATATATTCCGGTAAATTTCTAAGCTCACCCTATCAGTATGATTACCAGTACAACCTTGTTTTCGAGCTTGTGGACAAGAATAATATCGACGGGCTCATAATTTATTCCGGTGCCATTGGCAACTTCCTTACAAAAGCGGAATTCGAAAAATATTTGAAAAAATTCGACCCCCTTCCCATGGTTAGTATTTCCGTACCGCTGAAGAATACAATTAATCTCTTGATTGATAACAATGAAGGTTTTCAAGAGGTTATAAGTCATCTTGTCGAAGTGCATGATTACAGGAGGATAGCCTTTATCAAGGGGCCTGAAAATCATCATGAAGCAAGAATAAGGTATAATGTTTATCTGGAAACATTAAAAAAGCACGATATTCCGTTTGATGAAAACCTTGTCATAGAAGGCAATTTTATGTTTGATCGCGGGGAGGAAGCGGTAAAGAACATTTATGACCAGAAACAACTGAATCTGGAGG
>JBJKSS010000163.1:0-5661 GCA_046703745.1 Spirochaetota bacterium | reverse complement strand
AACTGGAAAATGATTCAATTAAAAACATGAAAAATATTGACAGACTGAAAAATATTACTGAAATTTCATTATCAGACAACGATATAAAAAGCATCAGAGATACCGGCAAATTGAATAAATTAATAAGCCTGAATTTAAACAACAATAATATATATCAGATTGAGAATACCGATTCATTCGAAAATTTAAAATTTTTATTCCTCGACCACAATAAAATAAAAAAAATCAACAATCTTGATAATCTCAAAAATTTGGTTTGGCTTGATCTCGCGGATAACAGAATTAATAAAATTGAAAACGTGGATTCCCTTGACAATTTACATTATCTGGACTTGAGCAATAATAAAATAACAAAGCTGGAAAAACTCGATGATATGCGTTCATTAACCAGCCTTAATATCAGTCACAATAATTTAAAAAAAATTGAAAACATGGAAAAACTCACCAATTTAAGATATCTTGATGTATCGGGGAACAGATTGAAAGATATAAGTGATTTGCAATATTTGACCAATCTTAAGGTTTTAAATCTTTCGGATAATGATCTGGAAAATTTAAAAGGATTGGGCAAACTTACCAATATTGAAGAACTGGATATTTCACATAACAGGATCAAGAATTTAAACGATATAAAAAATCTTGTTAATTTAAAAGTACTGAATATTAGTTACACTGATATCAGCAGGTTGGACAACCTTGATAATATGAAAAATATAAGAGGGATAACCTTTAGCCCGAGTCAGATAAAATCAATTTCAAGAGGAACTTACAAGCGCTTGAAAGAAAACAATTACAAAATATTGTTTTATGATATAGATTCCTTGTTGATGAATTATCCAATAAATCTGGATTGAAATTTTACATTTAATCCCCAATTCAAACTATAACCGCTGTTTTTTCATCATCCTGACCTTACCTGTACCTGAGCAAATGTGCTTTGTTTACTTCCAACCGGGCACGGACGGAACTCTGGAATAATATTTATTGTTGATTTTTTATTATTTATTGTATATAAATAATTCCTGCCAGATTATTAATTGAACCGGAGTTACTATTAATGACTTTTGATTACAAACTGACGGTCAGAGGATACGAACTTGATTCATTCAACCATGTGAACAATGCCGTTTATCTCAGCTATTTCGAGCAGGCAAGATGGGAATTTTTCAAGCATTATGATCTCTTTGACTATTTTGAAAAAAATCAATACCTTCCGGTTGTAACAGATATCCATATCAGGTATCCGCGGGAAGCAAGGCTGTTCGATGAACTTCTCGTTAAAACAATGGCTGAAAGGGAAGATCCCTATGTAATATTCAAACAAAAAATATACAACATCAAAACAGAATTGAAAATTTGTGAAGCAAGCGTAAAGATGCTGCTAATTAATAAAAACAGGATGCCTGTAGGGATTCCTGATGAATTACAGCGGATAATCACAGAAAAAAATCTAAAAAAATAAGGTTCTATATAATTTATGGAAAAACTTGAAGCCTTCACATGGGAAGTCAAGGACAATATAGGCATTCTCATGATAGACAATCCGCCGCAGAATCAACTGACAAACCCGGAATTTGTCGATACCGAAAAATTCACCGATCTGGCCAATGATAAAAATTTACGGGGCCTTGTCATTTCGGGGAACGGCAGACATTTTTCATCTGGAGCCGACAAGGGAAACCTTTTAAACAACGCAATAAACAAAAATTTGATGGAATCAAAAATCAGCGCAGGCGTCAAATTGTTGAGGCAAATAGAATTATTAAATATTCCTGTTATTGCAGCGATTAAAGGGGCATGCTTCGGAGGAGGGCTTGAAATCGCCCTTGCATGCCATATCAGGGTAAGTGCACCGAATGCAATGTTCTCGCTTCCGGAAAGCGATCTCAACCTTATTCCCGGAATGAATGCAGCATTAAGGCTTCCCAAAATCATAGGCTCAAATGAAGCTTTAAAACTGATTTTATCGGGCGACATTATCAATGCAGAAACGGCCCATAAGCTGAAACTCGTTGATTATATTTCCCTTCATGAGGATGCCGTTGATTATGCAGTGAATCTTGTAAAACATATGACCAACAACAAAAAAATAGAAGTGATAAATTCAATTGTGCGTTCCCTGAATAATTCAAAAATCATGAGCTTTGAGAATGCAATGGAAGAGGAAATGAAAATGTTCTGCGGCCTGGCTTATGCCGAGGCTAAAAGAATCAACAGACAGGACAATTAATTTAACATGGAAGAACAAGTTCTCTGGAAAACCGAAAATAAAATCGGGCACCTGATATTAAACGATCCTCCTGCCAACAAAATGAACCAGGCTTTTTTTTGCAGGCTTAAATTTCTGGTGAATGAAATAATACCGGCAAGCAATGTCAGGGTAATAGTAGTTTACGGTGCCGGCAGGCATTTTTCACAAGGCGCTGACCTGGGAGAATTACTCTCTGCAATCAAAGACAATGTTAAAACCGGTGAGGACAATTCGATAGCACAATATCCGGATTTCCTTACAGAAAATAACAGGTCTTTTTCGTTTTTCGGCAAGATCGGTATTCCGGTAATAGCCGCTATCAGGGGAGTGTGCATTGGTTCGGCTCTGGAGCTTGCGTTATTCTGCAGTATAAAAATCGCCGGGGACAATTCGGTATTCGGATTCCCCGAGTCCACATTCAACCTCATGCCGGGGTGCGGCGGAACACAGAATATCCTTAAATACATGAATCATTCGAAGGCGATGGAAATCCTTCTGACAGGTGAGACATTCGATGCTGCAGCGGCGCTGGGAATGAATCTCGTCGATGCTGTTGTCGACAGGAAACACGTTATCGAAAAAGCCCTGGAGATTGCGGGGCAAATAGTTTCAAGGTGTGAATGAATAATGCATAAAAACATAAAAATTGCCGGAACCGGCTCATATCTTCCGGGCGGTCCCGTGCCGTTTAATGAAAAGGACAACTATCTCGGCGAGTTGAACGAGGCCCCGCAGAAAATCAAAAACTGGCTCGAAAGAATAAAGCCCGTGATGAAGGAGCTTCTCGATATCGAATACTATTATTATGCCATCGATCCTGTATCCCGCGAATTTTCAGACGACAACATAACGATGTCCGTAAAGGCAAGTCTCGAAGCTATAAAATCAGCCGGAATAAAAAAAAGCGATATTGACCTCATCGTCTACGGAAGTGCCCACCAGGATCAGATGCCCACTGCTTCGGTGAGAATCCAGGAAGCGCTGGGTTTGGAATGCTGCGCCGAACTCTCTATTCATGCAAACTGCACTTCTGCATACAAGGCCCTTCTTGCCGCCGGTGATATGCTGAAAAACGGGAGGTACAAAACTGCACTCGTCGTGTCTTCAAGTATCTCATCAAGCGAGCTCAGGGCCGAATATTACAATCAGACAATTGTCACAAAAGAGGAGCTTTTTTTACGTAATTTTTTATGCGACGGAGCAGGAGCGTTGATACTCCAGGCAACGGACAGCGCAGACGGCGGGCTGTTCCTCGAGCACACATACATGGAGTCAATAGGCGGCAAAAAGCCGGCGGCAATGTGCAACAAGAGGCCCGCATACTGGATGAACCCCAGGGAAGAATACGACAAAGGCTATCATCATATTTCACAACTTTTCCAGGAAGAATTACGAAAATATTTTCATGACGAGGACGGGACCGTTTTTTTCAAGGGCCTGAAACGAATGATGGAACTTTATAAAATTGACATTTCAAATTTAAAATTTTTCCAGATTAACCTGCCCTCAAAACATATACAGGAACTCGTAATGGATGAATGCAAGGTTCTCGGCATCAAGCGTGACACACTGTACACCAGCATGTCGAAAATGGGATATTCAGGCCCGCCCATGGCATTTATATGTCTGGACAAAATTTTCAAAGAGGAAAAGCTCGAAAAGAACGACCTTATCCTGAGTTTTGTAACCGAAGTAAGCAAATTCATGCAGGCCGGTTATGCGATGAGGTATAGATAAACCGTCTTTAAATTTAAAAAAAATTTATTTATTCTTAAATCGGACCGTAATTATCTTTTTTAAAACATGATATATGATATAATTAATTGGTAACATGGTAGCAGTCCCGATGAAATAATCGGGACTGCTACCATGTTACCAAAAAATGTTTTAAAGGATTTAATTATGTTAATAAAGTATGATTTTACCGACGAACAGTTGAGATTGAAGGAACTCGCCAGAAAAATTGCCAGCCAGTACATAAAGCCCATTTCAAAAAAAATCGACGAGACAGGGGAATTCCCCGCGGATTCTCTCAAAATACTCGCAGATAACGGTCTTGCCGGGATAACGATACCCAAAAAATATGGCGGCCAGGGTCTGGGGCTCATGGAATTCAGCCTTGTGAATGAAGAGATTGCAAGGATCGATGCTTCGGTCTCGGCATCATTCGCAGCCTCGCTTCTGGGGACGATCCCGATAATGCTCTTCGGCACTGAGGAGCAAAAGTTAAAATACCTACCCCCCCTTGCAAGGGGAGAACAGCTTGCGTCATTCGCATTGTCCGAGCCTGTTGCCGGCTCCGATGCGGCTGATATCAAGACAAAGGCGGTTTTCAGGGACGGCTACTATCATATAGACGGTAAAAAAAGATTCATCACCAATGCCGGAGAATCCCGGGTCTACACCGTATTCACAATGACCGATCCCAAAAAAGGGCCCCGTGGCATTACTGCATTCATAATTGAAAAGGGCGCTGAAGGAATGACATTCGGGCCGAAGCACCAGAAAATGGGTATAAGGGCAAGCGCGACCTGCAACATCGACTTCAAGGACGTAAAGGTTTCAAAAGAAAACATTTTGGGCGGTAGGGAAGGCATGGGGTTCATTCACATACTGCGGACATTCGAATTGTCAAGGCCCGGGGTCGGCGCACAGGCGGTGGGCATAGCACAGGGGGCATTCGACATAGTGTTGAATTTCACAAGGCACAGGAAACAGTTCGGCAAGCCGGTAAATACTTTCCAGGGAATGCAGTGGATGATGGCAGACATGGAAATAAAAATCGAGGCCGCCCGGAGCCTTACATATAACGTGATCCGGATGGTTGACCGTGGAGAAAAAAACATCAATCCCGCAGCAGCGATGGCCAAGGTTTTTGCATCGGACGTCGCTATGGAAGTAACGACAAATGCCGTGCAGATGTTGGGCGGCTGGGGTTACATGAGGGAATTTGAGGTCGAACGGTACATGAGAGACGCCAAGGTGACCCAGATTTATGAAGGGACAAACCAGATTCAGAGAAATATTATTGCATTGAGTCTCATAAAAGAGTTATGAGACATAATCCTCGATAAATATTTACAAAATTTCAAATAAATACTAATATTGATAAATCAAAAAAATGCTCAAAGGCAAAACAAATGATTTTAACAATAATCATAATTTTCATAATCACCTATCTGTTGATAATTCTGGAATACCCGATAAGAATAAACAAGGCGACAATTGCTTTAACCGGCGGCGTTTTGTGCTGGACGGTATATATAATATTCAGCAACGACAAGGATTCGGTTAATGCCGAGTTATTCAACCACTTAAGCAGCATTTCAAGCATAATATTTTTCCTCATGGGCGCAATGACGATTGTCGAGACAATAGATGCGCATGACGGTTTTTATATCATAACGAAA
>JBJKSS010000162.1:0-3953 GCA_046703745.1 Spirochaetota bacterium | reverse complement strand
CTCATAAGGTTGACCGGCATATATCCCGAAGGTGTCGCTTTAGCGATACTTTTTATGAATATGTTCACCCCGGTAATTAACAAGATGATCAGATTGAAACCGCTTGGATAAAAAGAGGAATTTAAATGAATATTTACAACGACACAATGCCGCCGGTTTTTGTAGCTTTAAGGTTTACCCTTATTGCTTTTATCGGGATCATATTGATAGTTTCGGTTAACATATTGACTGCCGACAGGATCAACAGGAATGAGCGTGAAACTGAACAAAAAATAAACAGCGATTTTTTTCCGGGTGCGGCAAGTTTCAGTAAAAAAGCTTTTTTAAATTCGAAAAACAGGAATGTTTATTACTATGAATCATACGACGGCAGCAATGCATTGACTGGTTATGTCGTGTATGGCAATTGCAAAGATTATGGTGATACCATAAGAATTGCAGCGGCAATTAATGCGGATTTTACCGTGAAAAATCTGAAAATCATCGATAATTACCGGATGATCGCTGACATCAGTAATTTTGGCGATTTCAACAGCTATGTAAAAAAAATCAGGGGAGTTCCCCTCAAATCTCTTGGAGATTATAAAAACGGCGTGGTTTTCAATATAAATAAAGATTATGATTACAGGAATCAGGTTGCATTCAACGCCGTAATCGACTGCCTGAAAAACATGAACGATTTATTGAATGTAAATTAATAAAATTGTGCGGAAGTTAAATATGGATGTGGAAAAAAATACTACCGGTTATTTTAAAAAATTTTACAGCGGCATAATAAGCGAAAATCCCGTATTCGTATTAATTCTCGGCCTTTGTCCCAGCCTTGCCGTAACGGGCATGGTGGTAGATGGCCTGGCCATGGGGCTCGCAGTGATTTTTGTTATTCTGTCATCCGGCATCATAATAAGCCTCTTGAAAAGCTTTATCCCTGAGAGGATAAAGCTTTTATCGAACATACTTATCATTTCAATTTTGGTTACAATTGTCGATCTCGTATTGAAAGCATTCGTTCCCTATTTGACCAATTCGCTTGGAATATTCGTACCGTTGATTGTCGTAAATTGCATAATTTTGAATAATGCCGAATTCGCATACAAAAACAGGCTGTTCGATACAATTGTCGATGCCTTGGGGAAAGGCATAGGATTTGCCTTCGCCCTCTTGATCATTAGTTTTTTTCGCGAAATTTTATCGACATGCCAGATTGATTTTTCGGGTTTATTTCATAACAGGAATGCCGTGCTTTTTCTGAATGACAGGACGTCTTCTGAAATTGTCATAAAAAACGTATTCGGCAGCAATATTGAGATTTTCAGCGGTTTACTGATTTTTATATCGGCAAGCGGCGGCTTTTTTGTCCTGGGAATAATTATTGCCCTGGTTAATGCAATACGCAACAAATTGAATAAGAATCAAGGATAAGATACGCAATGAAAGATATAATACTTTTGTCCATCGGCATTGTTTTCATGAACAATATTGTTTTGCAGCAGTTTCTGGGAATCTGCCCGCTGGTTGGCGAGAGCAAGAAGACCGAGAATGTTCTCGGTTTGGGCCTGGCCGTTACTTTTGTTGCCACTTTGTCCAGCGTTTTTACCTATATAACCTATAAATTTATACTGCTGCCGTTAAATCTCGGATTCCTCAAAATCATTGTATTCGTACTCGTAATAGCTTCACTGGTGCAGCTGACGGCAATTATCATTCAAAAGGCAATGCCGGTGCTGTATAGTTTCGTGGGGATTTATCTGCCCATGCTCTCGGTAAACTGTATTATTCTGGGAGTAGCCCTGATAAATATAGAAAAGAATTATACTTTTATTTCTTCTGTAATCAATGGTTTTGCAGGCGGGCTCGGATACCTTCTTGTATTATTCATAATGTCCAATATAAGGGAAAAGCTCGAATTGTCGGATGTTCCGGCAGCATTCAAGGGGGTGCCGATCACATTGATCAGTGCGGGCCTGATGGCGCTTGCATTCATGGCATTCGATAAAACCATGCTGGTATTTTTAGAAAAACTTTTTTAAGGAATTACAAAATGGCTGAGACCGGTTTTTTGAAAATCGTTGAAATCGTTGTTATAGCAATTGTTTTTGTAAGCAGTTTGAGTTTTGTCATAACTTTTACCATAACGGTCATCGGCAGGTTTTTTTATACCGATGTCGATCCGATGATCCTGCAGGTGCTTGAGGTGCTTCCCAATACCGATTGCGGGGTCTGCGGATACGCGGGATGCATGAAGTATTCTGATGCCATAATCAATAATAACGAGGCAATTGATTTGTGCCGTCCCGGCTCGTCTGCCGCTGAGAATGAAATCAGGAAGGCACTGGGCAGGGATAAACCTGCAAAAGTCAAAAGTGTTGCAAAGATTTTCTGCCTGGGGGACAATGAAACTTCAATACGGGAGTATGATTTTAACGGCGACAATTACTGCCAGTCCGTTCATAATTTTTTCGGCGGCGACAAGGCATGCAAGTACGGCTGCCTCGGCATGGGTGACTGCATGAGGATTTGTCCCGTTGGCGCGATCAAGCGTGACGAATATCACAGGGTATGGATCGATGCCAATGTGTGCAACGGGTGCAAAAAATGCATTGATATATGTCCGACAAAAGTTATAAAAATGGTGCCCGTAAAAGGCGGGTATTTTGTGGCTTGTTCAAATCATGACGAAGGCATGGTAGTTGGCAAAATCTGCAAGAAGGGCTGTACCGCCTGCGGCATTTGTGAGCGAACCGCTGGTGCGGGGCGAATTTATGTCGATGACAACCTGGCAAGGGTGGTTTATGATTCAAATGTCGACCTTTATGATGCCTCGATGAAATGCCCGGTAGATGTTATCGTGCCTATTATGAATCAGGCCGTGCATATGACGGCAAATAAAAATGACAGACATGGCAAAGAGAATAAAAAATAAAGTAATTTCGGTTTTATTTTTATTATTATTCATCTCATTCTGCTTTTCATGCATCAGGGAAGCCGAGTACACCCTTGATGAGATACAAAAAATCAAAAAGAATTCTATGGCATCGCTGCTGGATAAAACGGTAGTTAAATACGGCGGCTCGGGCTACAAGGAAGGCCGGGTTGGCGGCGTATGGAACGGCTCGATAAACAATGATCCCAAGACTTTTAATACACTCACGGCCAGGGATGCCGACACGAGGACAATTGTCGATGTCCTTTATAATTCACTCGCCGATTATGATCCCTATACAAGGGAATTCATCCCGAACCTTGCAAGTTTCAAAATTGAAGAAAATACAGAAAACAACACGATGAGAATAATTTACAGGCTGAGGGACGACCTCTACTGGACGAGGCCGGCCGATGACAAAAAGGTCAGGGTTACCTCTGATGATGTGGTATTCTGGTACAACCAGATAGAAGAGGATAAAAAACTCCAGCTTCCGGAATACTCCGGCCACTTCATTGATATGGCCGGCGGCAAACAGGCCCATATTGACATCAAGAAAATCGATGATTTGACATTTGAATTTATATATCCCAGGATAGTGGCAAACCCCATTTTATCGACAAACATGGAGTTCGGTCCTAAATATGTTTTCGAAAAGGCAAAAAAGGAAGGCGGTGATGAAGGTGTTTTAAGGCTCTTCAATGCGGACACTGATGTGAAAAAAATACCTTCGATCGGCCCGTATTATATTTACGAGTATACCCCCGGGGTAAGGGTTGTTTTAAAGCGTAATCCTTATTACTGGAAAAAAGACAAAAATGGCACGGGTTATCCTTACATTGAAACCATGATCTATAAAATTATTCCCGACAGGAACACGGAAATGCTCATTTTCAAGCAGGGCAGCAAGGATTCCTACAATGTGCTTCCCGACAACCTGGAGGAGCTCGTTAATAATCCCGGTAAAAAATACACCGTATATAACGGAGGGCCCTCACTCGGAAGCGCTTTTATTTGCTTCAATGAAAAT
>JBJKSS010000161.1:0-2855 GCA_046703745.1 Spirochaetota bacterium | reverse complement strand
CGGCGCTTCTTTATTCCGTGCCGAGTGCGAATTATTTCGAGCATGGCGGCGGCAACATCAGGGGCACATCGCAGTCCCTTTCGAATGCACTCGCCGATGTAATAATTTCAAACCACGGCAGGATTATTCTTAACACCGAAATCACGAAGATACTGACCGACGAGGGCAGGGCAGAGGCCGTGTTGACCGATCAGGGCGAGATATTTTATTCAGATTTGATAATTTCCAATGCAGGTGCAAAAAATACTTTCCTTGGGCTCCTGGACAGCGAGCAGGTCAGGAAGCGTTATATCAGGAAAGTCGAAAATCAGGAATTGTCGTTGTCCGCTGTACAGTTGTACCTCGGCCTTGACTGTGATCCCAGGGAACTCGGCATGAAGGAACACAGCTTTACTGCATTCTCAAGCTATGACCATGATGAAAATTATCAATACATAATTAATGGTGAATATGACAAAACCATTTTCAGTTGTTCGAATTACAGCTATTTCGACGATACGGTCTCCCCGGAAGGCAAGGGCGTACTGAACATATTCAGTCTTGATCACATCAACAACTGGAAAGATTTGTCGGATAGTGCATACAGGAAGAAGAAAAACGAAGTTACCGAAACCATAATCAGGAAGGTGGAAAAATATATACCGGGGTTGAGCAAACATATCGTTGTGAAGGAGCTTGGTACCCCGAAGACCATGTTCAGGTACACTTATAATCCTGAAGGGGCCATATACGGGCCGAGCCAGATAGTGGAGCAGTCCGGGATGAACAGGCTCCAGCCGCTTACTCCGGTGAAAGGTCTTTTCATAGTAGGTTCGTCGATTTATCCCGGCGGTGGCTATCCGTCGGTAATCAGCTCGGGTTATAAAGCCGCAAAGATGATCCTGTTTCATGAAAACAAACAGAAAGAAGAGCTTCAGGCCGGATCGGCCCCGCAATAATTGTTTTATTCATTCCGGGAAGTTTTTCGAAGCATTGAAGATATTTTATGCCCCGCAAATTTTTTGCGGGGCTTTTGATTTTAAAGTTTTGATCAATATTTTAAACTGTAGTCAAACCTTGCCGTTGGATTCTTTCACGAGGAAGGCGATAATCAGGATCGATGCAAGGCTCGTCATGCCGCCGAATATGAACGGACTTGCCGGCATTAACGAGAATAAAAATCCCGCTATGAGACTCGCCGGCAGCAAGCCGACGCCGACAATTGTATTGTAAAAACCAAGTGCGGTCGCCTTTGATTCTTTCGGAGAAATATCCGCAACCAGGGCTTTTTCAACGCCTTCGGTCATGGCATAATAAATGCCGTAAACCGGCCAGAATACCCAGAGAAGATAATTTGTGCCGGCGCTTAAAAATCCGAATGCCAGGTATACCAGCGAATAAACCGCATAGCCCGAAACAAGTATTTTTTTTCTCCCGACCCTGTCGGAAAGCCTTCCGAAAAAGCCCGAAAAAATTGTGGTGGTCAGATTGAAAATAATGTACATGATCAACACTGTGGAAAGTGCAGAAGCCGGGCTGGAAGACTTCACGAGGCTCGTACTTCTTAGCAATAAAAACTGGTTGGATGAATTGCCCAGGGTAAAAATCAGTGTTGCGATGAAAAATATGCGCAGGTTCCTGTTGTATTTTCGTAAATCAAGATCGGGCTTTGCCCTTAAACAGCCGCGGGATGCAGCTTCTTCCGGCCTGGTTTCCTTGACGAAAAACAGGAACACTACACCCAACACCGCCGGAATAACCGCTATTACGAATATGGGGAAAAAATCTTTCGGCGTGCTCATCCTGTCCGCATTGGGAAATACGTATTTCAGCAGAAAGAAGCAGAGGAGCGAGCCCAAAAAAGCGCCGGCAAAATCCATCCCGCGCTGGAAACCGAATGCACCGCCCTGTTCATTTTTGGGAGTTGATTCGGAAATCAGGGCATCGCGCGGGGCCGTCCGGATACCCTTGCCGACCCTGTCGAAAAACCTTGCCAAAAGCACTGTTGTCCAGAAGGGAATGAAATAAAGCAGTTTGGATGCCGTGGACAGCGCATAGCCGAATATTGCCGGTGATTTCCTTTTCCTGCTCCTGTCGGAAACATATCCCGAGAATACTTTCAGTAAGCTTGCCGTTGACTCTGCTATTCCCTCTATTACGCCCAGCACGGGGCCGAGGAATGCAGCCTGGGTGCGCATAACGACCGTTATGAAACCCTGTAGAAGCGGGTATATCATCTCGCTTGAAATGTCGGTGAAAAATGATGTGAACCCCGTAAGTATTACATTCCTGCCGTATTTTTTTTTCATTTTGTTTTCCTTGATTTGTTTGGATTATTCTTCGAATAATTCATTTGCCAGCTCCCTTGCCTTGACCTTCGCCGTGTTCAGGACTCTTTTGCCCGCCGCCGTTATGGAATAATACCTGCGTATTTTGCCGTTCATGTTTTGTTTTGATGATTTGAGGTAACCGTTTTTCTCCAGACGGTGGAAAATCGGATAAAGAGTGCCGAATGAAATGTCATATCCGTGGCGCCCGAGCTCTTCCCTGAATTCCTGCCCGAAAATCGGCTCTTTCCCGGCATGATGAAGTATATGAAGCTCTATGAATCCCAGGAACAGATCCCTTACAAGTCTGCCGCTCATTGAAACCCCGCTGACAAATAATCATTATCGAATTGCGATATTATAACCCGATAATATGAGCGGAGTCAAGATATTTTTACCCCGGAATGAAAAAAGCGGGCCGTTATTGATAAAAATCAGGTATTGTTTTATTAATCAAGGAATTTTTTAATGTTAAAGATTTGAAGGCTATCAATAACAGGAACTGCTCCCTGTAATTGATGGTTTCATACTGATTGGATTGGATATGAT